>DAOUZG010000020.1 GCA_030665705.1 Deltaproteobacteria bacterium
GGCGGAACACGCCCGTCACCGTGAGGAGCGGGAGCGACAGGAGGCCGAGAGGGCTGCCCGACTGGCCGCGGCCGCCCAGGAGGCGGCGCAGGCAGCGAAAGCCGAGAGGCCTGAAGGGGCCGAGCCGGGGGTCGAGAAGGAGGACGAAGACGTCCTCGTCGGGGACAAGGACGACAACGAGGACCAGGACAGGGACGAGGACCAGGACGAGGACAAGGACAAGGACCAGGACTAGGGGGAGACAGCCAGGATGTCGGACGAGATCATCGCCAAGGTTCCGTCCAAAAAGAAGCGACGCTCGGCGCGAAAGCTATTCGTTCGAAAGAAGGCAGACCGCTTCGACATCGACCCGTCGATCGAGATCGACTACAAGGATGTGAAGCTCCTCAGGACGTTCCTCACCGAACGAGGGAAGATCATCCCGAGCCGGATCACGGGGAATTCTGCCAAGCACCAGCGGGCGCTTGCGGTGGCGATCAAGCGCGCCCGGCATCTCGCGCTTCTGCCGTACACCTCGCAGCACACGTAGGGGATCCCAATGGAGGTCATCCTGACGGAGGAGGTCCCGAAGCTGGGCAACGCCGGCGACCTCGTTCGGGTCAAGAACGGCTACGCGCGGAACTACCTCCTGCCCCGGGGGATGGCGCTGCTCGCCACGCGCGGTCGGGTGCGCGAGCTCGAGCACAAGAAGCGCGTGATCGAGGAGAAGAACCGCAAGGAGCTCCACGGGCATGAGGCGATCGCCGCGCGGATCAACGTCGTCGAGCTCGAGTTCGGGATGCACTCGAGCGAGGAGGGGAAGCTCTTCGGATCGGTGACGAACGCCGACATTGCCGAGGAGCTCCGCGAGAGGGGGATCGAGGTCGAACGGCGCAAGATCGACCTCCCGGAGCCCATCAAGCAGGTGGGGGAGTACAAGGTGGCGGTGCGGCTGCATCGCGAAGTGTCGGCGGAGGTGGCCGTCAAGGTCACGTCGATTGACACACCGCCACCCGCAGAAGAGAGCGCCGAAGAGGGCGTGGAAGAGAGCTCAGAAGAGAGCTCAGAAGAGAGCGACGAAGAGTCGGAAGGTCCGGTAGAATAGGATAGGTCCCGGCGCCACCTCCGAGGTGGGGGGGGAGAGATCGCGTGGCGCAGGAATCCCGAAAGAAGGGAAGCGAGGCGGTTCCGAGCGTCCGCTCCATACCGGCCGACCACGAGGCCGAGCGGGCGGTTCTCGGGGCGATTCTGCTGGATCACGACGCCCTCTACGGGGTGCTCGACCGCCTCAAGCCGCATCACTTCGACCACCCGCGCCACCGGATCCTCTACGAGGCGTGTACGGGGCTCGCGCAGAAGAACCAGGCCCCGACGCTGATCACGCTCCGCAACCACCTGGAGGAGAACGGGCTCCTCGAGGCCGCGGGCGGGGCCGTATTCGTGGCCCAGGTGGCCGACTCGGTGCCGACGGCTGCGCATATCGGGCACCACGCCCGCGTGGTCCGCGAGAAGGCACTTGCCCGCGAGCTGATCCGAACTTGCGAGCGCGTCGCGGTGCGCGGCTACGAGGGGGGCATGCCGGTCCACGAGCTGCTCGAGCAGGCCGAGCGCGACGTCCTCCACGTGGGGGTCGGGCACGCGGAGGTCGGGTTCACGGGAATTCACGACGAGCTCGAGAGCACGTTCGACTACATCCAGAAGCTCCAGGAGGGGCACATCGTCGGCGTGCAGACGGGGTTCAAGGATTTCGACAAGATGACCGGCGGATTGAGCGGGGGAGACCTCGTCGTGCTCGCAGCGCGCCCGAGTGTCGGGAAAACGGCACTCGCGCTGAACATCGCCCGAAACTGCGCCGTCGACTACAACGGGTGCATCGCCGTCTTCTCGCTGGAGATGACCAAGCGCCAGCTGACTCTCCGACTCCTCATGGCCGAAG
Source organism: Deltaproteobacteria bacterium (assembly GCA_030665705.1). GTDB lineage: Bacteria > Myxococcota_A > UBA9160 > SZUA-336 > SZUA-336 > DAOUZG01. The sequence continues at coordinate 1,916 of DAOUZG010000020.1, forward strand.
CCGAGGTCGACTACTCTCGCTTCCGCAACGGGTACCTCGGCGACGGGGACTGGCGAAGGCTCACGCGGGCGGCCGACACCCTCACCGATGCTCGGATCTTCATCGACGATTCCGGGGCGATCGGTGTCAGCGACATGGGCGCCAAGGCCCGTCGACTGCATCGCGAGCACCAGCTTACGCTGATCATCGTCGACTACATCCAGCTCATTCAGAACCGAATCGGAAGCGAGCGCCGGGAGCAAGAGGTCGCCGAGACGACCCGAGCGCTGAAGCTGCTCGCCAAGGACTTGGAAGTTCCGATCCTCGCGATCTCCCAGCTCAACCGTGGTCCGGAGAGCCGTCCCAACCCGCACAAGCGGCCCGTGCTGGCGGACCTGCGTGAGTCGGGGGCGATCGAGCAGGACGCCGACATAGTGGTGTTCATCTACCGGGACGAGCTCTACAACGACGACACCCACGACCGAGGTATCGCCGAGCTCAACTTTGCGAAGCAACGCAACGGGCCTACGGGCAAGGTCCACCTCCAGTTCGAGACCACCTACGCGCGGTTCCACAATCACTCGGGGCGCGACGCACCCCGGCCTGAGCTGGGCTTCGATCCGGGTCCCGACCTCGAGGGGGGAGGCGAGGCGGAGCCTCCCTTCTGATGGGAAGCGCAGGAACGCTCCACCTCCCCCGGCCGGTGATGTCGGGAGCGATCGTTGGCGTCTGCGCTCCCGCGGGACCCGTGCACGAGCCGACGCTCGAGGAAGGGATCCGTTGGCTCGAGCGGGCGGGATACCGCGTCCGATGCGGCGAGCATCTACGCGCCCGAACCGGCTACCTCGCGGGCTGCGATCCCGATCGTGTCTCGGACCTGCGCGCTCTCGTGCGGGACCCGGAAGTGGGTGCGATCGTGCTTGCACGAGGAGGCTACGGAATCGGACGTATTGTCCGGGACCTCGATCCACGCGAGTTCAGCGATTCGGGCAAGGTGATCGTCGGGTACAGCGACGCGACCCTGCTTCTCTCCTTTCTCCGGGAGCGCGCGGGGCTGGCTTCGGTGCACGGGCCGATGTTGGATCGAACGGATACCACCTCCGCCGCGCGTGAGCGGCTGCTCGCCATGCTTCGGGGGGACAAGGAGGGTGTCCCGCCTCTTGTCGGTCGGGTGGCGAAGGGTGGACACGCGCGCGGCCCACTCGTCGGCGGAAGCCTCACTCTGGTCGTCGCGAGCCTCGGAACGCCGTGGGAGGTGAATACACGCGACGCCATTCTCTTCCTGGAGGATAAGGGGGAGCCGCCGTACCGGATCGACCGAATGCTCGTACAGCTTCGCGACGCCGGAAAGCTTCGCGCGGCAGTTGGAGTGGCGTTCGGACAGCTCGTCGAGTGCGAGGGGGAACGCTACCCTGAGCCCCTCGTGACCGACGTCTTGCGGGCGGTCGTCACCTCCGAGGTGCAGGGCCCCATCGTTCTGGACCTACCCTTCGGACACGTCGCGGACAACCACGCGCTCGGTGTCGGCGTCGAGGCCGAGCTGGACGGGAAGAGCGGGACGCTCACGCTGCTCGGTCCGGTCGTGGGAGAGACGAGTTGAGGGCTGCAGTGGTTCGTCGGAAGCTCGAACGGGTCGACCGTGCCGTGCGGCGCGCCGTCGATCGGGGGGAGATTCCGGGGGTCGTCATCTTGGCGAAGATGGGCGAGATCCCGCCCTACGAGGGGGTCTTCGGCTCTGCGGTCCTCACCCCTGAGCGGTGCGAGACCCGCGCCGACACGATCTACGATCTCGCCTCCCTCACCAAAGTGCTGGCCACGACGACGGCGATCCTGCTTCTAGTCGCTGAGCAGAAGCTCTTCCTCGACCAGGCGGTCGCCGACCTCCTCCCCGAATTCGCCGCGCAGGGCAAGGAGAAGGTCACCGTGCGTCACCTCCTGACGCACAGCTCGGGCCTCCGTCCCTGGCGCTCCTACTACGAGGATCTACGCGAGTGGGAGCACCGCAAGGGAGAGAGGCTCCTCGCGACCCCCGAAGGGCGCAAGAGGATCATCGGGCGCATTCTGCAAAGTGCGCTTCTGCACGAGCCGGGGGAAGCAGCGGTTTACGGCGACCTCGGCTTCATCGTTCTCGGAGAGCTCGTAGAGCGGGTCTCCGGCGAGCCGCTCGATGCCTTTTGCTCACGGAAGATCTTCGAGCCGCTGGGGATGGGCGACACCCGATTCCACCCGGTCCCGTATCGGGGAGACGTTGCACGCCTGGCCGCGACCGAGCTGTGTCCGTGGCGTGAGCGCGTGCTCGTAGGGGAGGTGCACGACGGGAACGCCTGGGCGATGGGCGGGGTCTCCGGGCACTCCGGGCTCTTTTCCACGACCGCCGACGTGATGCGCTTTGCAGAGGAGCTTCTCGCGGCCGAGCGGGGAGAGAGCGAGTTGTTTCCCGCAGACGTCGTCCGAGAGTTCGCCCGGAGGCAGGAGCTTCCTCCGGAGAGCGACTGGGCGCTCGGTTGGGACACACCGACTCGGGGGGCCTCGACGTCCGGCCAGTACTTCTCCGAGCGATCCGTCGGTCACACCGGGTTCACCGGAACGAGCCTTTGGATTGATCTCGAGCAGGGGGCCATCGTGGTCATGCTCTCTAACCGTCTCCACGTCGTCGCGAAGCGAAGCCGCTTTGCGCTTCGGCCCCTCGTTCACGACCTGGTTCTGGAGGCGTTTCGTGCCGCCTGAGCTCCCCCCGATCGAGCGGATCCGCCACGTTCACCTGATCGCAGTCGCTGGCACCGGAATGGGGACGCTCGCCTGCATGCTGGCGGACCGCGGCTTCCGCGTGACGGGGAGCGACCTCGATACCTACCCACCGATGAGCGAACAGCTCGCCGCGGCGGACATCCCCGTGCGCAAAGGGTTCGCCGCCGAGCATGTGGTTGCGGAGAGACCGGACCTCGTCATCATCGGGAACGCCGTCCGAGCGGAGAACCCCGAAGCCCGCGCGGTGGTCGAGGCGGGGGTACCGTACCTCTCCTTCTCGGACGCGGTGTACCACTTCTTTTTGCGGGGGAAGCACTCGGTCGTTGTTTCCGGAACCCACGGCAAGACGACCTGCACGAGCTTGATCGGCTGGATCCTCGCCCACGCGGGGCGCGACCCGAGCGTGCTGGCGGGTGGTGTCGTGCAGAACTTCGGCTCCAGCTTCCGTCTGGGAGAAGGTGAGCACTTCGTGATCGAGGGGGATGAGTACGACACCGCCTACTTCGACAAGACGCCGAAGTTTCTGCACTACGCGCCGCGTAGTGTCCTCTTGACCTCCTGCGAGTACGACCACGCCGATATCTACAGCTCGCTCGAAGACGTGGTCGACGCGTTTCGGTCGCTGGTGGCCCTCGTCCCGGCCGATGGGCGAATCATTGCAGCACTCGACGAGCCGAGCGTCCGTGCTGCCGTCGAGCCGGCGCGAGCCCAGGTCGAGGGGTACGGATTCACCGAAGCCGCTCTGTGGCAGGTCACCGACGTCGCGTTCGACGAGAGGGGAACGAGCTTCACCCTGTGGCGGGAGCGGGAACGCCTTCGAAGATTCCAGGTTCCGCTGCACGGTCGGCACAACGTGGAGAACGTCCTCGGAGCCGTTGCCCTCACGAGCCACCTCGGGGTTGATCCCGATGAGGCGGCGGCTGCGGTGGCCGAGTTTCGCGGCGTACGGCGACGACAGGAGGTACGGGGCGAGGCCGGAGGGGTGGCGGTCATCGACGACTTCGCTCACCATCCGACGTCGGTCCGGGAGACGATCGCAGGGGTCCGGGCGCGCTTTCCAGGTCGAACGCTCTGGGCGATCTTCGAGCCGAGAACTCAGACCACCCGGCGCCGAATTTTCGAGGAGGCGTTCAGCGAGGCCCTGGCGGGCGCGGACCGGGTCATCGTAGCGCGCGTATACCGACCGGAGCAGATCCCGGAGGAAGAGCGGCTTCGCCCCGAGCGGGTCGTCTCGGCGCTGGGCTCCCGGGAGGTCGAAGCCGTACACTTGCAGGAGGTCGACGACATCGTCGAGCATGTGGCCCGGGAGCGTACGGGGGATGACGTCGCACTGATCATGTCGAACGGGGCCTTCGGCGGGATCTGTGAGCGGCTACTCGCCCGTCTCCGGAGCGCGGAGGAGGGGTGATGGCGGATGTTCAGGCAACCAGTCTGCGAAAGGGGATGGGCATCGTCTTCGAGGGGAGCCTCTATCGTGTCCTCGACTTCGAGCACCGAACCCCCGGAAACAAGCGTGCCTTCGTGCAGACGAAGCTAAGAAATCTCTCCGACGGAACGCAGCGCGAGGTCAAGTTCTCATCGACCGACTCCCTCGAGCGCGCGGTCATTCAGACACGGGAGATGGAATACCTCTACGCGGAGGCTATGGGGTACGTCTTCATGGACACGGAGACCTACGATCAGATCACGATCCACGAAGGCACTATGCAGGAGGCCGTGCCGTGGCTCACCGAGGGGATGCGTGCGCTCGTCGAGATCTACGAGGGGCGCCCGATCGGCGTGCAGCTCCCCAAGGGGGTCGAGGCCGTCGTGGCCGAGACCGAACCCGTCGTGAAGGGCCAGACCGCATCGCGGTCCTCCAAACCCGCACGGCTCAGCAACGGCGTCGTCGTCCAGGTTCCTCCCTTCATCGGGGTGGGGGACCGCATCCGGGTGGATGCCGAGGAGGAGCGCTACATCGAGCGGTGCAAGTAGCTTCGGGCGCCTAGTGGTCTCCCGGATCGACCAGCCGCAGGAGCCGTTCCTCCCCGGGCTGTGCCGCCGAGCGCTCGAGAGCCTGTGCAACGAACGCCTTGGCGCCCCGGACCGCAAGAGCCAGCGACTCGCCGCGTGCCAGCCGCGCGGCGATTGCAGCGGAGAGGGCACAGCCGGTTCCGTGCACCACCCCCACCTTCACCCGAGTCCCGGGAAGCCAGGTTCCCTCCTCGGGAGTGAGAAGGAAATCGTCGGGCGGACCGTCGGCGTGCCCTCCCTTCACCAGCACGGCACCGGCCCCCGCTTCCAGAAGGACGCGCGCCGCCCTCTCCGGGTCGTCCTCGTCGGTGAGCTCGCGCGCCTCGATGCGGTTGGGGGTCACGAGGGCGCAACCCGCGATCACGCGCTCGACCAGATCCCCCCAGCCCCGCCGTTCGAGGAGGAACGACCCGTCGCTCGCGCGCAGGACCGGGTCGACCACGCGTGGGACGGGAAGCCGATCGAGGATCATGCTCACGCGCAGGACGATATCGTCGGTCGCGAGCATCCCGACCTTGACGGCGTCGGGTCGGAGTTCCTCGAGCGCGACGTTGAGCTGGTCGGCGACGACGGAGGGGAAGGTCGGGTGGACCGCGTGGACCCGGCGTGTGCTCTGCGCGGTGAGCGCCGTCGGCACCGCCATCCCGTGAACGCCGTGATGCGCGAAGACCTGCAGATCCATCTGGATCCCCGCGCCCCCGGTGGGGTCGGATCCGGCGATCGTCAGGGCCGTCGGCAGGGCCCGGGTCTTCTCCATCGTTTGAACAGATTAGCCCAGGCGGGGTTGGCCATCTGCCTGCTTCTGCTCGCGACGGCAACCGCTCGCGCGGGGTCGCCGACCGTCCTCGTGCTCTCGTGGGACGGGGTGAAGCCCGGCTACATCGACCGAGCCCCCACACCCGGCCTGGATCGACTGCGACGCGAGGGGACCGAGGCGGAGAGGCTCGTTCCAGTCTTCCCCTCCAGCACCTTTCCGGTGCACGTCTCGCTTGCAACGGGCACCTTCACCGACCGGCACGGAATCGTCGGGAACGTCTTCCGGGATCGAGAGCGGGGCCTCTTCCGCTACTCCAACGACGCGAGCTGGATCGAGGCGGAGCCGATCTGGGCCGCGGCCGAGCGCCAGGGCGTGCGCGCGGCCGTCTTCTTCTGGGTCGGCTCCGAGACCGACTGGCGCGGGACCGGGGCCACCTACCGCCGCGCGCCCTTCGACGGCTCGGTACCCGAGTCGGAGAAGGTCGACCAGATCCTCGCCTGGATCGACCTGCCCGAGAGCGAACGTCCGCGCTTGATCCTCTCGTGGTGGCACGGATGCGACGAGGTCGGCCACCGGGGGGGACCCGATGGCAGGCGCATCGCGGGCCAGCTCGCAAGCCAGGACCGCGAGCTCGTGCGCCTTCTCGACGGGCTCGACGCGCGGGATGCCTGGGACGACACGACGCTCCTGATCGTGAGCGACCACGGCATGGCGGCCGTGAACGAGCCGATCGAGCTGCGCAAGACCCTGCAGGAGGGCGGCGTCCAGGCCGACATCATCAACGGGGGCGGAATGGCGCGTGTCTACCTGAGGCACGAGCGCGATCGTGCGAAGGCCCTCGAGCTTCTCTCGGCTGTCCCGGGCGTCAAGGCCTACGCCGCCGAGTCGCTCCCTGGCCGACTTCGCGCCTACCACCCGCGCCGCGCGGGCGACATCGTGGTGCTGACCGAGCCGCCTCGAGTGTTCGGACGACCGAGTCGGTCGGAGAGGATGCTCGGGCCCATCGCGCGGCGCTTCGGCCTGAGCCGGGGCGCGCACGGCTTCGACCCCGAGCTGCCGGAGATGGGAGCCATCTTCATGGCAATAGGTCGGGGAGTACCCGTTGGAGAGCAGATCGGCCCCCAGCGTGCCGTCGACGTCGCGCCCACGATCGCCCGACTTCTCGGCATCGATCCCCCGAGCCACGCCGAGGGGCGCCCGATCCGCGGGTTGGGTCCCGGCTCCGAGGCGGAGCGTCTCCGCTAGGCTAGGAGAGGCGAACCGTCAGCGCGGCGTGTTCACCCATTCGATGCTCGCATCCGCCATCGGAGGGGCCTCGGCGCCCAGCACGGCGAGCTTGCGCGCAATCGTTCCGGCCAGCTCCTTGAAAACGCGCCCTGCGGGGGAGTCGGGGGCCGAAGCGACCGTCGGCGTTCCCTGGTCTCCGGCCCGGACGACGTCGGGCTCGAACGGGACCTGCGCGAGCAGGTCGACTCCCAGCTCCTCGGAGTCCCGAGCCCCGCCCCCCTTTCCGAAGATCGCGTGCTGCTCGTGACAGCCCGGGCACTCGAAGTAGCTCATGTTCTCGACGATGCCGAGCACGGGCACGTTGACGCGCTGAAACATCTTGAGGCCCTTGCGTGCATCGATCAGCGCGACCTCCTGAGGCGTCGTGACGATGACCGCCCCGGAAAGCGGTGCGTCCTGGCAGATGGTGAGCGCCGCGTCTCCGGTCCCGGGCGGCAGATCGATCACCAGGTAGTCGAGCTCGCCCCAGTCCACGTCGCCGAGGAACTGGCCGATGATGCCGTGAACCAGCGGACCCCGCCAGATGACCGGTGCGTCGTCGCCAGCTACGAACCCGATCGACATGACGCGGAGCCCGTAGGCCTCCATGGGGCGGATCTTTCGCTCGGGCGTGATCTCCGGCTGACCGTGGACGTTGAGCATGAGCGGTATCGAGGGGCCGTAGATGTCGGCGTCCAGTAGCCCCACCGTCGCGCCCGACTCTTTGAGGCCGAGGGCGAGGTTCACGGCGATGGTCGATTTCCCCACCCCTCCCTTGCCGCTCGCCACCGCGATGACGTTCCGCACGCCGGTCAGGATCTCGGGTGGGGCGGCGCGCTGCGCGGTCCGGGTGCTGGAGGTCATCGTGACCTCCACGTCGGTTACGTCGGGAAGCGCCGAGACGGCGTCCCGAGCCGCGCGCTCGAACTCCGCCTTCACCGGACACGCCGGCGTCGTCAGCTCGATCTGGAACGAGACCCGTCCCCCTTCGATTTCCAGGCCCTTGATGAACCCCAGGTCCACGATGGACTGGCCGAGGTCGGGGTCGACGATCGGACGAAGTGCGTTTAGAACATCAGCTTCGGTGGGCTGGCCCATGGATCCTCTCCTCGCGTTGAACCGTCAGTAACAGGTCACTCCCGGTGCCCGCACCCAAAACCCCCACGCCGGCGCCAGGATAGAAAACTATACAGATCAGTCAAGAAATCAGCGCAGCGGAGGGCTCCCCGGCTTCCCCGAGCTCCGGCATCCAGTTGCCCGCCCCGATCAGGGGATCCTGCCTGGAGGGGGCCCGAATCGCAAAGAGTCCAAGGAGGGTTCTTGGCTCGGAGGACCGACCGCCGGTTGGGAACGCTCCGCCCCGCAGATGATTTTGCACAGCGGAATTTCGGTGCACCTCCGCGCACCGTTGCGATAATCCGGTGTGGCGCGCGGAGCTAGACTTCTTCCAGAGATTGTTCGATATGGGTGACCCGTTCCTGGGCTCGGTTGAAGAGACCCTGCAGAAGGTGGTCGGTGCCGAGCTTCTTCTCGTGGACCCGGGAGATCATGTCCAGGATGTCCTGAACGGACGCGGTGAGATTCTTCAGGGCCACCTCGAGCTTCTCAACCTTGGCCTCCGGGTCTGACACGCTGGGTTCCTCCCTTGGGGTCGGGGACGCGTGTGTAGGATGGCCCAGCGAAGGGAGCCACGCAAAGGGCCGCCCCGGCGAAGGGCAGATGGAGCCGGGCGTGGCACCGGTTCTGGTAGACTGCCGGGCGCCACCCTCGCGAGCCGGTCCGCGGCGCCCTGATCGCGGAGGCAGCGAGAAGGCGTACGAGAGGAGTCGGAGCCGATGAAGCTCGCCCGGTTCACGCAGGGCGGTTCGACACGTGTCGGTGTGGTTGTCGAAGAGGAGATCGTCGATCTTGCAGCCGCAGCGCCCGAGCTTCCGCGCGGGATGGTTCCTTTTCTCGTTGCCGGATCCTCGGCACTCGAGAAGGCGCGCGAAGCGGTCGAGAAGGGTGGGTCTCGGCTCCCGCTTGCCGAAGTGCGTCTCGAGGCCCCCGTTGCCCGGCCACCCAAGTTCCTGGCGATCGGCCTGAACTACGCCGACCACATCGAAGAGGCAGGGATGGGAAAGCCTCGGTTCCCGACGTTCTTCAACAAGCAGTCGACGTGCGTGACGGGGCCGTATGACCCCATCCACATGCCGAGGGTCTCCACCGAGGTCGACTACGAAGGGGAGCTCGGTTTTGTCATCGGGCGTCGATGTCGGCACATTCCGCGGGAGAAGGCGGCCCAGGTGATCGCCGGGTATCTGGTCGTGAACGACGTAAGCGTAAGGGACTGGCAGTTCCGAGCACCGACGCTGACGCTCGGGAAGTCGTTCGATACGCACGGGCCGATCGGGCCCTGGATCGTGACCTCGGACGAAGTCGGTGATCCCCACTCGCTCCGCATCGAGACGTGGGTGAACGGCGAGAAGCGTCAGGACTCCAACACGAAGCATCTCATCTACGACTGTTTTGCGCAGGTCGAGACGCTCTCCACCGTCTGCACGCTGGAGCCCGGAGATATCGTCTCGACGGGGACCCCCGGCGGGGTCGGCATGGCCAAAGATCCTCCCCAGTACCTAAGAGAGGGAGACGTCGTCCGGATCGAGATCGACCGGATCGGGTGGATCGAGAACACCGTGATCGCTGAGCCCGAGGACGACGGGCAGCTTTGACGGGAGCTCTGCCATGACCACCGGGGCGGAGGCTCTGGTGCGAACCGCGGTACAGGCCGGCGTCGAGGTCTGTTTCGCGAACCCCGGTACAACCGAGCTGTCGCTTGTCGTGGCGCTCGACTCGGTTCCCGGGATTCGCGCGGTCCTCGGGCTCTTCGAGGGGGTGTGCACGGGGGCGGCGGACGGCTACGCGCGGATGGCGGGAAAGCCGGCACTCACGTTGACACACCTCGGTCCGGGGTTCGCCAACGGCATCGCAAACGTCCACAACGCGCGCCGCGCGCGCGTTCCGCTCGTGAACCTGATCGGTGACCACACAACCTGGCACGTGCAGGCCGACTCCCCGCTGACCAGCGACATCGAGTCGCTGGCTCGCCCCGTCTCCGACTGGGTGCGCAGTGCGGGGAGCGCGGAGCACCTCGGTCGAGACATGGCGGAGGCGGTGGCCGCCGCACGCAGCGCCGGAGGCCGGATCGCAACCCTCATCGTTCCCTCGGATTGCGCCTGGGGAGAGGCGAAGGGAACGGCGTCCCCGTGTGAGCCCGAGCCGGCCGCCTTCGTCGAGAGCAGACGAGTCGACGCCGTCGCCGAGCTCCTTCGCGCTGGCAAACCGTGCTCGCTTCTGCTCGGCCCTGCGGCGACGCACGGCGCGGGTCTTGCGGCCGCCGGCCGCATCTCAGCCGCGACCGGCTGCAAGCTCTGGTGCGACACCTCTCCCACGCGGATGGAGCGAGGGGCGGGTCATCCCGTCGTCGACAAGATCCCCTACTTCCCGGAGCAGGCCGTTCCGATGCTCGCGAACTTCGCGCATCTCGTCGTGGCGGGGACGCGCGCACCCGTCGCCTTCTTCGGCTACCCCGGTCAGCCGAGCTCGCTCGTTCCCGAGAGCTGCAAGGTGCACGAGCTCGCGTCGCCCGACGAGGATGTCGTGGGAGCCCTCGAGGCGCTGGCTGATGCCGTCGGTGCGTCGGGCCGTGACGTTTCCGGCGCACAGCTCCAGGTTCCCGAACGCCCGACAGGCACGCTCGACCCGAGGGCACTGGGCACGGCACTTGCGGCAGTGCTTCCCGAAGGGACGATCGTGATGGACGAGGGGGTGACCTCGGGGCTTCCGTACTGGCTCGCGTCGCCGGGGTGTCCCCCGCACGACTACCTGCAAAACACGGGTGGCGCGATCGGCCAGGGGCTTCCCAGCGCGACGGGTGCCGCGATCGCGTGTCCCGAGCGTCCCGTACTCGCGCTCCAGGCCGACGGAAGCGGAGCCTACACGCCTCAGGCACTCTGGACTCAGGCCCGCGAGGGCTTGAACGTGACGACGATCCTCTGCGCCAACCGCGCCTACCGGATTCTTCAGATCGAGCTCCAACGGGCAGGCGTCGCCGAGCCCGGCCCCAAGGCCCGTTCGTTCATCGATCTCTCCGGGCCGGAACTCGACTGGGTTGCGCTTGCGCGTGGCTTCGGTGTTCCGGGCGCACGGGTCGAGACCGCCGACGATCTCGTCCGCGAGCTGGAGCGCGCACTTGCCGAGCCCGGTCCTCACCTGATCGAGGCGATCCTTTAAGAGGCGATGCGAATCGGC
>DAOUZG010000329.1 GCA_030665705.1 Deltaproteobacteria bacterium
CACGGGTCCTGCGACCGGGAGGGACGATGGCCGTGACCATCCCGACCGCGCCCACCGAGCACGTCTACCTGCGCCTGTGTAACGAGTACTTCGAGAGCCCCGGGGGGCACATTCGGATCTTCAGGCCCCGGGAGCTGGCACGAGCGATGGGGAGGGTCGGTCTGCGCGTCGACGGAACCAGCTTCGCGCACGCTCTTCACTCCCCGTATTGGGCGATCCGCTGTCTCGTCGGACTCCACAACGAGCACCCGGGTCCGACCCGCGCGTACCGGCGCTTTCTCCTGCACGCGAGCCAGTCGCCCGTCTGGCAGCGAGTGGAGCGGGTCCTGGACTACGTCTGGCCAAAGAGCCTCGTTCTCTACGGAACCCGCGTCGCTACCGGTCGTCCCTGATGCGAATCGCCTTCCTCGCCTACCGCGGAGCCATGACCAGCGGAGGCCAGGGAATCTACCTCTGCAACCTCACCCGGGAACTTGCCCGACGGGGGCACGTCATCGACTGTTTCGTCGGCCCTCCCTACCCGGACCCGATGCCCTGGGCCCGCGTGACCCCCATCGAGAACCAGCAGTTCTGGGGGCGCTCCTTCGAGAAGTATTCAGGCTGGTTCCTGCCCCGTCCGGATCCGTTCCGGATCCTCGCGCCGCTCAACTTCTACGAGTTCGCGACCACGCGGTTCGGTTTCCTCCCCGAGCCGTTCGCCTTCAGCGTCCGCGGAGCCCGCGCCGTCATCAACCGGCTGCGCACCGGCGTCCGTTACGACCTCGTCCACGACGTCCAATCGATCTCCTACGGCCTACTCTGGCTCCGAGCCCTGGGGCTCCCGGTCGTCACGACCGTGCACCATCCACTCTCGGTGGACCGTCGGGCCAGCCTCGAGCGGGATCGGACGTTCATGGAGCTCAAGGGGTCGCTCACGTTCTATCCGGTGCGAACCCAACGCAGAGTGGCGCGAAGGCTCGACGGGGTGCTTACCTCGAGTCAAGCCTCGGCGGAGGAGCTGATGCGCGACTACCGCGTTCCCTCCGAGCGGATCCATCTGGTTTGGAACGGCGTCGAGCTGCCGCCCCTGGGCGGGCCACGCGCCCGGCCTGCGCGCGAGGAGCTCCTCTTCGTAGGACGGTGCGGCGATCCGAACAAGGGCCTGGAGGTGCTCCTCGACGCGCTGGCGCGTCTCCCGGAGCGAGTCCGGCTTCGCATCCTAGACATCTACCCATACGAGACCACGCTCGCCCGCCAGATCCGCGATCTCCGGCTCGGCGATCGGATCGCTTTCGACGGCAAGGTCTCCCGCTCGGAGTTGGAGGAGGCCTACCGCAGGGCCGCGGTCCTCGTCGTGCCCTCGCTCTTCGAGGGCTTCGGTCTCCCGGCGATCGAGGGGCTCGCAGTCGGAACCCCGGTGGTGGCTGCCCGTGCGGGAGCGCTGACGGAGGTGCTCCGTGTTGCGGGTGCCGGGCGACTCGTTCCGAGGCGCGACCCCCTGGCACTCGCGCAGGCCATTGCCGAGGTCCTCACGAACTGGCAGGCCGAGCACGAAGCCGCACGCAAGGCCCGCGGCAACATCGAAGCGGCCTTTTCCTGGGAGCAGGTCGCGGCGCGAACCGATGCGGTATACCAGACGGTGGCTCGGAGCTCCTAGGGCTTCGGGCGGCCGGCCGCAACGATCACATCCGCCATCGCCGGAAACCGGCGTGCGACCCGATCCGTCGTCGAGAGAAGTGCCCCCGTCACCCCCTTCGGGAGCCGACTCAGCAGGGCGCCCCAGCCCCGAACACCCCAGAGAAGGGAGACGCCCACCCACGATTCGATGATGAGGTGCTGCTCGAGCTGTGAGCGGAGGAGTTCGGGGTCGTAGCGTGTGAAGTGGTCCGACGGAACGTCGTAGTGGCGCC
>DAOUZG010000114.1 GCA_030665705.1 Deltaproteobacteria bacterium
GCCGAGAAACGCGCCTTCGTCGAGGCGATGTTCGATCGGATTGCGCGGCGCTACGACCTCATGAATCGGTTGATGACCTTCGGGCTGGACCGGCGCTGGCGTCGAGGTGCGCTGGAGGCTGTGGACCTACGAACGGAGGACCGCCTCGTCGATCTGGCAACCGGCACGGGCGATTTCGCAGAGCTCGCCTCAGCGCGTGGTGCGTCGGTCACCGGCGTCGATCTCTCCGTCGAGATGCTGCGTGTCGCACGAGACCGCAACCCCGCGCTCGCTCTCGTAAGGGGAGACGTCTGCGCGCTCCCCCTCCGCGACGGTGTGGCGACCGTGGTGAGCTGTGGCTTCTCGCTCAGGAACTTCGTCGACCTCGATTCGGTCTTCCGCGAGTGTGCGCGCGTCCTCGCCCCGAAAGGTCGGCTCGTCATCCTCGAGGCGGATGAGCCGCGAGCGCGCCTTGCGCGCTGGGGTGCTGCGCTGCACCTCCACCACCTCGTCCCGCGTCTGGGTGCGGTGATCTCCGACCGAGAAGCCTACCGCTACCTTCCCGCGTCCCTGGCCTATCTCCCCCCGGCCGAGGAGCTACGAGCCCGCATCGAGAAGGCGGGCTTCGTCCGCGTCGAAAAGACGCAGCACCTTCTGGGCTCGGTCCAGCGGATCACCGCGGTCCGCGTGTAACGATGGTGTCCGGGACCGAAGCCCCCATCCCCCTCGAGCTTCCCGATCTCGAGGAACCCGTGCGCAAGGGTCTCAAGCGGGCGCGCGCGCTCGGTCGGAGGATCGTTGTCTCGCGGACTCGGGCTCTCGCCGATCCACCCGATCCCCTCGCACTCTTCTCCGCAGCCGAGCAGAGGGACGAGCGGCGATTTTTCGCGAGCTGTCCCGAGGAACGGTTCACCCTGCTCGGAGTCGGGCTCGCCCACGAGATTGTGGTCGAGGCCCCCGACCGGTTTGCCGTGCTGCGGGTCGAGGCGGAGAGGCTCTTCCGGGGTGCCGATCTCGAGCCTCGACAGCAGGGTGGGCTCGATGGTCCTCTTCTCGTCGGTGGCTCCGCCTTTGCCCCGCGCCCCCCGAGCGCGCGCGAGGGGCTGTGGCGGTCTTTCGGTGACACGCGCTTCACGCTTCCGGAGTTGCTGCTGGTCTGGCGAGCGGGAGGGTGTGAGATCACGTGGTCGTTGCGGGTCGACCCCATCGATGACGAGAAGGAGCTCGTTCGACGACTGCTCACGCGCCTCGCGGGGCTCTTCGTACCGCCGTCCCGCCGACCGGAGGCGCGCGCGCAGCTCGTGGCTAGGCCTCAGCGCGTCTCCCGCGAGCAGTATCGAAAGTCCGCCGCCGAGCTCATCGCCGCGATTCGACGACGTGAGGCCGAAAAGGTCGTTCTGGCTCGCGTGGAGCGGGAGGGCCTCTCGGGGGAGCTCCGCGCAGGCGCTCTTCTGCGCCATCTTCAGCGCGCCCACCCCTCCTGCCTCGTCTTCGCGCTGGGGATCGGGCACGACACGTTCCTGGGCGCCACTCCGGAGCAGCTCGTCCGACGCGTGGGCGACGAGGTTATCGCTTCTGCGGTCGCCGGAACGGTGCCAGTCGGAGCCCCGCGCGGAAGCCTAGAGCGGTCCCCCAAGGAGCGGAGCGAGCACGCGATCGTGGTCGATGCGATCGAGGAGAACCTGCGGGAGTTCTGCGGGCACGTCGAGGTCCCGCAGACGCCGTCGCTCCTCACCACCGGAACCGTCCAGCACCTGCGCACGGTCCTGTGGGGGAGGCTCGCGCGGCCGACTCACGTCTTGGATGTTGCGGCTCGTCTTCATCCGACGCCCGCCGTGTGCGGCACGCCGCGAGAGCGAGCACTGGAACTCATCGACGAGCACGAGCCGTTCGATCGGGGGTGGTACGCGGGCCTCCAGGGCTGGTTCGATGCAGCGGGCCAGGGGGAGTTCTTCGTGGCACTGCGCTCAGGCCTCATCCGCCGAAACGAGGTGAACCTCTACGCCGGGGCGGGACTGGTTGAGGATTCGGATCCCGATCGAGAAGCGGCCGAGACGTTGCTGAAGCTCTCATCCCTCAGAGAGGCGCTGGAGCTCACGTGCGCGACGTGAACCGCAACCTGACCTGGGCCTGGGCGCTGGTCGATGAGCTGGTGCGAGCCGGAGTCCGTCACGCATGCATCTCTCCGGGCTCTCGTTCCGCGCCGCTTGCGCTGGCTTTTGCAGCCCATCCCGGGGTCGAGGATCGGTCCCATCTGGACGAACGAAGCGCGGCTTTCTTCGCCCTCGGTCTCGCTCGGGCGGCGCGCACCCCCGTCGTGCTCGTCTGCACATCGGGGACGGCCCCGGCGAACTACCTCCCAGCCGTCATGGAGGCCGATCAGAGCCGCGTGCCGCTGGTGCTGCTCACCGCCGACCGCCCTCCGGAGCACCGCGACTGCGGGGCGGGACAGACGGTCGACCAGATCAAGCTCTACGGGCCGTTCGTCCGCTTCTTTGCCGAGCTCACCCCGCCGACGCTGGAGGCGGCGTCGATGAGACACCTGCGTGCGCTGGCGTGCCGCGCGGTTGCCGAGGCGGTCGGGAATCCTGCAGGCGCAGTCCACTTGAACGTTCCCCTACGCGAGCCGTTGGCACCGGTCGAGGTCGACGAGGACGTGCGGGCGGTCTCGGCGCTCGAGTCGATGAGTCGCCGAGGACGCGAGCCAGAGCCTATGGCGAGAGTCCGGAGACCCGAGCCGCAAGGCCTTCCGGTGGAAGACGTGGAGCGGCTCGCAGGCGAGATTGCAGGAGAGCCGCGCGGCTGGATGGTGGTGGGTCCCCTCGATGCTGAGCCCGAGGAGGCAACCGCCGTCGCACGTCTCGCGGCAGCGGCGGGCTGGCCGCTCCTCGCCGAGCCGCTCTCGCAGCTTCGCAGCGGGCGACACGACCGCCGTCTGCTGGTGGACGCACACGAAGCCGTGCTCCGAGTGTCACCCTTTGTCGAGAAACACGCGCCGTCCCTCGTGCTCCGGTTCGGCGCAATGCCGACTTCCAAGCTCTTCCGCCAGTGGCTGGAGGCGAATCCCGAGGCTACTCAGATCGTCGTAGATCCTTGCGGCTGGAGCGACCCGACCTCGCTGGCGACGGAGATTCTTCGGGCCGACCCGGTGCGCCTCGCCCGTGCACTCGCGGGACGGCTCGAGGCCGGCGATCGGCCTCCCCCGTCGAGCTTCGCCGAGAGCTGGATTCTGGCGGGCCGAAGGGCGCGCAACGCACTCGACGCACGCCTGCGCGAGTCGCGTGAGCTTTCCGAACCTGTGGTCGTACGCGTACTCGCCGACGTGCTGCCCGACCCGGCTACGCTCTTCGTCGCCAACAGCATGCCGGTGCGCAACGTCGATCAGTTCTGGCCTACGGGTGACAGGACGTTACGCGTCTTCGCCAACCGGGGGGTGAGCGGAATCGACGGCACGATCTCCTCTGCATTCGGCACGGCCGCTGCAGGTCGTTCGCCGCTGATCGTCCTCACGGGGGATTTGGCACTGCTTCATAGCTGGACGGGTCTCCTCGATGCGAGGGGAGGGGGGATCGACGCGACCGTCGTGGTTCTCGACAACGATGGGGGCGGGATCTTCCACTTTCTGCCGGTTGCTTCAACCGTCGAGGCCGATCCCTTCGAGCGACACTTTGGAACCCCACACGGTGTCGATCTCGAGGCCGCCGTTCAGGCGTTCGGGTTCGACGGTCGGGTGGTTACGACTTCCAAGGATCTCGAAGCGGCCGTCCTCGGCTCCATCCGGCGCCCCGGAGTCCAGTTCGTGATCGTGCGGACGGACCGCGAGGCAAACCGGTCTCTGCACCGCGAGCTCGACGAGGCCGTCGCTCAGGCTCTCGGATCCCCGGAGCAGCGCTGATGCCGAGGACCTGGCTGCGCGACGGCCTGCGGCTGAATGTGGAGGAGTGGGGAAGCGGAGCCCCGCTCCTGCTATTACACGGCTTCACGGGCTGCGCGTCGGCGTGGAGCGAGGTGCTCAAGGCGCTCTGTACGCGAAATCGCCTCGTCGCAGTCGATCTGCTCGGCCACGGAGAGTCCGACAAACCGACCGCGCCGGAGCGCTACGCCCTCGGCAACATCCTCTGCGACCTCTGTGACGTTCTGGACCGGCTCTCCATCGGGCGAGCCGTCTGGATCGGCTACTCGATGGGGGGGCGAATCGCCCTCGGGGGAGCGGTTCGCTGCCCCAACCGGGTCTCCGCGCTCGTGCTGGAGGGGGCCTCGCCGGGAATCTCCGACGAGCGGGCACGCCGGGAGCGCGCAGCCAGCGACGAGGCGCTCGCCCAGAAGCTCGAGGCCGAGGGGATCCACCGGTTCGTGGAGCACTGGATGGATCAGCCACTGTTCAGGACACAGAGAGGTCTCGGGCCCGAACAGCTCGGTCGGATGCGGGCGCTACGCCTTCGCAGCTCTCCGGAGGCCCTCGCCGCCTCGCTTCGCGGGCTGGGAACCGGGGTCCAGCCCTCGTTCTGGGAAGACCTCGCAGAGGTGCGCGTGCCCACGCTGCTTGTCGCCGGAGAACTCGACGAGAAGTTCCGACGGATCGGAGAGGCGATGCAGCGCGCTCTTCCGCGAGCGCAGCTGGGGATTATCCGAGACGCCGGTCACACGACGCATCTGGAGCAACCCGAGGCGTTCGTGTCCGCGGTCCGGGGCTTTATCGAGAAGCTGAACGAGTAGGAGGGAAACACCTCTCATGAGAATCGAGTGGAAGAACGTCGGTGGATTCGAGGATATTCGATACGAGAAATCACCCGATGGAATTGCGAAGGTGACGATCAATCGACCCCAGGTCCGAAACGCCTTCCGCCCCAGGACGGTCCAGGAGATGCTCACCGCGTTCACGGACGTGCGCGAGGATCCGAGTATCGGGGTGGCCATCCTGACGGGCGAGGGCGCCGAAGCGTTCTGCTCGGGCGGCGACCAGCGGGTACGCGGAGAGGGCGGCTACGTGGACGAGGGGGGTGTACCTCGATTGAACGTCCTGGATCTGCAGCGGTTGATCCGCACCCTTCCGAAACCCGTGATTGCCATGGTCGCCGGCTACGCAATTGGTGGCGGGCACGTTCTCCATATGATCTGCGATCTCACGATTGCGGCCGACAACGCCCGGTTCGGGCAGACGGGTCCGCGCGTCGGCAGCTTCGACGGAGGTTGGGGTGCCTCCTACATGGCGCGGATCGTCGGACAGAAGAAAGCACGCGAGATCTGGTTTCTATGTCGGCAATACAGTGCACAGGAGGCGCTCGACATGGGCCTCGTGAACGCCGTGGTCCCGCTCGAACACCTGGAGGCGGAGACGGTCCGGTGGTGTCGCGAGATCCTCGAAAACAGTCCGATGGCGATTCGGCTGCTGAAGTCGGCCCTCAACGCCGACTGTGACGGGCAGGCCGGACTCCAGGTCCTCGCGGGGGACGCGACGCTTCTCTTCTACCTCACCGAGGAGGGCAAAGAGGGGAGGAACGCTTTTGTGGAGAAGCGGAAGCCCGACTTCTCCCGTTTTCCGCGCCTCCCATGACCACCGCCCTCGAGCGTGCGCCGGGACCGATCCCGCAGTCCCGCGTCGGTGCGTGGCTCCAGGCCGCCCGACCGCGGACGCTCGGTGCGTCGCTGGTTCCTGTGGCTGTGGGCGCCGCGGTCGCAGGCGCCGAGGGTTCCTTCCGCCCTCTCGTGACCCTTGTCTGTCTCCTCTGCGCGCTCCTTCTGCAGACCGCGGCCAACCTCGGAAACGACGTCTTCGACTTCCTGAGAGGGATCGATACCCCCGGACGTCAAGGTCCGCTCCGGGTCACCCAGGCGGGCCTGATTCCCGCCCGGGCCGTACTCCGGGCCACGGCGCTCGTCCTCTTCGTTGGTGCCTGCTGCGGCCTCTACCTCGTGTCCGTCGGGGGTGCACCGATTCTGATCGTCGGAATCGCGGCGATCGTGTGCGCGCTCGGCTACTCGGGTGGTCCCTACCCTCTGGCCTCGCGCGGCCTGGGCGAGGTCACGGTCTTCGTCTTCTTCGGGGTCGTCGCGGTTGTGGGTTCGGCTTATCTGAATTCGGGAAGGCTCTCCACCCTGGCACTCCTCTCTTCCGTTCCGGTTGGTGCACTCGCCATGGCCCTCCTCGTCGTCAACAACCTGCGCGACATCGAGACCGACCGTGAAGCTGGCAAGCGGACGCTGGCCGTGCGTCTCGGAGCGCGCCGGACGCGGATCGAGTACGGGCTTCTCATCGCCGTTGCCTACGCCTGGCCCCTGCTTCTTCTCGCGTCGGCGCACACCACCCAGACCGTCCTCCTCCCCTGGCTCAGTGCGCCGTGGGGCGTTGCGCTGCTCCGCTCGGTTCTGAAGGCTCCCGACGCACCCGCACTGAACC
>DAOUZG010000312.1 GCA_030665705.1 Deltaproteobacteria bacterium
GAGATCCCCCTCCCAGAGCGGACCGAGCTCACTCCGCGGCTGTTGGTCGCCCAGCGGGCCCGGCAGGAATGCGGACTCCCACCCCTGCTTCTCGAGCCACGTCCGGGCGGCCCCGGGGTAGTCCGCGGAGTACATGCGACTCTTCGGAGAGAGGACGGTCGGATGTGCCGCGTACGCGAACAGCGCCCGTCGCGTGGATCCACGCGCCTCCTCGATGCGGAGCACCGGGACGGCCGTGCCGTGCGGCTCCCCGCCGTTACGTCGATTCTCCGAAAGATCGCACTGTCCCAATGCAGCTCCGACGCGGGCCGGACGCAGATCGCCGACCGCCCGGGCCATCGCCCGTGCCGCCGCCCGTACGAGACGCTCCGGTGCAGCTGGATCGTAGTCTCCCCCCGTGATCCGCTCGGACAGCCACCCCTTGAGGTACCCTCCGGGTCCCGAGTGCGTGTGGGTCGCCACCAGCATCACGGAGTCGATCCCCATCTGGTGCCCCTCCTCGATGAGGGGATCCCGGAGCACCGGCCGAGCAATCACGAGGTCCACCGCGACCAGCGCTACGCGCAGATCGCCCTGCTCGAAGACGAGCGCCCGGGCCTCGGGTGGGTCGAGAACGCCCTCGGCGCGCCGGTCGCGCACACCCCCGTAGCCCGCCAGGGGACCCCGCTCTGGAGTCGGTAGAGCCGCCACGCCGAAGCCGGCTCGAAGCTCCTCCGCGGCCACCGGTGGGATCAGGACCGTGAGCGCTATGACGAGCCAGGCGGCGTTACGCGTCGGAGTCCTCCTCTACACGCGCCCGGACCGCACGTAGATCGTCCCAGACGGCCTGCCGGGTCTCCCGCGTGTAGCTCCGGAGAAGGTACGCCGGGTGGAAGGTCGGCATCAGGGGGATCCCCTCCCACTCCTGCCAGATCCCGCGGACCTTGGTGATGGCCACCGAACGGCCGAGCAGGGTCTGCGACGCGGGCCTCCCGAGCGTGACGATGACCCGAGGACGAAGGGACCGGAGTTGCCGCTCGAGGAAGGGACGGCAGGCGGCCACCTCCTCCATCTGCGGCTCCCGGTTTCCGGGGGGACGACACTTCACGACGTTGCAGATGTACACGTCCTCCCGCTTCCAGCCCACGCTCGCAATGATCTTCGTGAGCAGCTCCCCGGCCCGGCCGACGAACGGTCGACCGGTGCGATCCTCTTCGGCTCCCGGACCTTCACCCACGAAGACCACACGCGCCTCGGGGTGGCCTTCCCCGAACACGATCTGGGTGCGACCCTCGGACAGGCGGCAGCGGGTGCAGTCCCCGAGGTGGGCCCGAATGTCGTCGAGCGACTCGTTGCTCGACGCGGTGAAGAGACTCGGCTCGATCGGGACCGCCGCGCGTTCGATCTTTCGTCCTCGCTCCTCGCCAGCTTCGCCCGTATCCGGCTTCGACTCCTGCTCGAGGGGTGCGGCAACGCGGCTCGGCTTCGGGAGGTAATCGATCCCGTCTGCGGCGAGGTCGCTGAGCAGCCTCCGCGCACTTCGGATGGCTCGATCGCGCTGATCCGGTTCGCTCACGGCGTGATACTCCCGACGACTGTGTAGCCGTGCCGCAGCCGTTCCACCTTCCCGGTCATCTCGAACTCGAAACCGGGGTCGTTTTCCGGATCGTGGCACGAGCCACAGATCCGAAGTAGCACACACGAGTCGCACTTGTCGCCGAGCGCCAGGATCATCCCCCCGGAGGGCCCGGGTCCGCCCGGCGCAGTCTCCCGCACGTGGCTCGCTCCCGGGCCGTGGCAGCTCTCGCATCCGACGGAGGCCAGTGCCTCGCCCCCTTCGGGGAAGCCCCCTCCCTGTCCGAAGCCCGTCGTGTGGCACCGCTGGCACTCGGGGTTCCACTCCTCGCTCCGTTGGCGAAGCGACTCGAGCGCCGAGGCATGCCGCGACTGCGCCCAGAGTTCGTACTGAAGAAAATGGCAGCTTCGGCACGCCTCGGACCCCACGAACCGGTCGGAGTGGAACAGGGACCGTTCTCGCTGCTCGTGCTTCGACCGCAGCGCGTGCCGCTCCTCGATCGAGAGGGTGGTGACCTGCAGGTTCGCGGCGTGAGAGACGAACGGGAGTCGTTCGGCGAACACGAAGTTCAGAGAGTGCTTCGGGGTGTGGCACGGCATGCAGACGGGCTCGTAGCCGTCGGGCGGGATCTTGAGGGACTGGTGGGACCCGCCCCGGCCGTGGCAGCTCTCGCACTGAACC
>DAOUZG010000064.1 GCA_030665705.1 Deltaproteobacteria bacterium
AGGCGAACCACCGGTGGCCGGGGGTCGCCATCGGGCTCCGAGACGGTTCGGGGAGCAATCGTCGGCGGTGGGATCTCGGCCGCGGCCTCGACCTCACCCCGACCCGCCTCGAGGAGCCCCCCGTCGCCGGGGGGGCCTCCCAGGATCAGACCCACAAGTCCCCAGCAGCCAAGCTTCCAGATCACGGCGTGTACTCCGAGGGGCCGGGCCCGGTCGCGACTTCGAGGGTGTGAAGACGACCGTTCCGTGCGAGGACCACCCGATTCCGTTCGATCCGACTGACGACGAATTCGCCGTAGCTCTCCCCTTCCGTTCGCGGCCGGCCGTCCATCCACGCAACGCGGCGGTCGCTGCCCACGAGCGTTCCGGCCAGTCGGGGAAGCGCGACGGTACGGGGCTGCACCGAGATCTCCCGCAACTCCTCGAGGAGGAAGGGCGAGCGTTCGCGCTCCAGCTGCGCCACCACCGCAGCCAGCTCTTCGGCGGAGATCGGGTGTGGAGGAGCAGTCGAGGGGATCCGTTCACCTCGCGACGGCTCCTCGGCAGCGAGGGCGGACTCGATCTCCAGGTCGACGCTGGGTCGAAGGGGTCGACCTATGCCGGACGTCCCCCGGAGATAGATCCAGTTCTCGACCATGACCAGCGCAGCGGCCACAGCCAGGAGCCCGGCGAGCACGCGGCGGTTCATGACCCCTCCTCCCGACTCCAGTAGACGAGCTCGAGGTCGCCCCGAATCTGTGATCCGTCACGGAGCAGGGTCATTCGATCGACCTGAACCGGAACCGTCACGTCGGCGAGCCGGTCGAGCGCGCGGCGGAGCTCCGGGAAACCGGCGTGGGCTTGAACCCGAACGGGATGCGGAACCAGGCGAAATGCGGCTCCGCCCTCGAGCGGCGTCACGGGAAGAGGCTCGCGGGGCGCCCCCATCCCCCCGCTCTCACCATCCTCTACGGTGACCCGGACTCGATGAATGCCGACAGCCTGGAACAGCTTCGCAGTCTCGCGAATGACCTCGGGGTCGGCGTTTTCCCCCATCGGGGTCGTCTGCGCGCGAAATGCCTCCGCCAACTCGGTCAGCCGCGCCTGCTCCCCCGCACCGAGTGCCTCCATCGTCCGAACGCGGCTTCCGAGTGTCTCGATCTCCTGGGTCTGCCCCACACTCTCCTCTTCGAGGTTCCGGAGGGTGTCCTGAAGCAGGCCGAGCCATCCGAACGCCGTGAGGACTACGAGCATCACGAGCGCGGCGAGAAGTGCCGCGTTCTTCGCATCGAGGAAGGTGGGACGCTCAACCACCGTAGTCGCCCTCCGACAGCACAGGCACCACCCAGACGGTGAGCCGGTACCGGGGCGGGCCCCACTCGGCGCCCGAGGACGGGGCACTGTCGGACTCGATCGAGATAAGGCGGAACAGATAGTGGTTTTCGAGCTGCTCACGAAGCTCGGCGGCGGCATTGGCAGCTTCGGCCGGCCGGCGCGCGTCTCCCTCCAAGGAGACGCTCATCGTCCAACCGCCCGACGCGAACCTTACGTCGAGCCGCTCGACGAAGAGGGACGGCGGGAGGACAGACGCAAACGCCACGAGCATCGGGCCCCAGGGCGGCTCGGGTCGTGCCAACGCGCGCGCAGCGGCACGGACCTGGTCCGCTCGAGAGCGAAGGCCAACTTCCTTCCGGAGCGACTCGCGCTTTGACTCCCACCCCGATGCGTACTCGCGGACCAACGCCAGCTCGCCTTGCTCCGATCGAACGCGAAGGACTCCGAGTGTGGCAAGGGAGACGCTGATGGCCGCAGTGAGCACGAGCGCAGCCACGAGGGACCGGCGTACGCGCGCGGCGCAGCGCTGACCCTGAACCTCGACCGGCAGCAGGTTCGCTGCAGCAGCGGGACGCGGGAGCATTGCCGCTCCGAGCGCCGCTCCGACGTGGGGAGAGATCGAAACCTCCGTCTTTCCCGAGAGGGCAGCTCCCACGGGACGCACCTCGAGCTTGAGGCTGGCGCCCAGCGCCTGGGCCAGGCCATCGACGTCGTCCACGAGGCCACAGACACGGACGCGCACGACCTCTCCCAGCCTCAGCTCCTGCTGCACGTACGCGAAGGTCCGCTTGAGCTCCGTGGCGAGCCGATCGACGTGGTGGTCGTCCTCATCCTGCTGGGCGCTCTCCGCATCGTCGGTCCGAAGCATTCGGTCGCCCGCGTACTTGAGGGGGATCTCGCGATCGAAGACCCACCCGAGACGGTCTGCAACAACGCAGGTTCCCGTCGCCACGTCGAGCCAGAGGATCGCCGTCAATCCACGCGAGCGGGCGGGTCGCAGGAGTCGATTCACTCCACCGAGTGCGAGCGGCAGGGGTACGAGTCGGTCGACACGCAGTCCTCGAAGGCCGAGGTCGAAGTCGGCCGCCTCACAGACGTCTCGGTGGGCGGAGATCAGCCACACGGTGTGTTTCGAGCCCGCACTGTCGACCAGCGTGGCAATGCAGGTGGCTTCGGTGGGGTCGCTCGCCTCGAGCTCCCGCTTTCGGCGCTGGGCAACCCTCTGCGCCTCGGCGCGCGTCACGTCGGGGAGATCGATCCGCTGGATGTGAACCTCGGGCCCCCGCAAGACAACATCAGCCCGACCCTGTCCACGCAGTAGGCCGTCTCTTCCGAGCGCTGCATGGCGACCTTCCCGGAAGTCCAGCGCCGGCACCACCCCGAAATCGGTCACGCGCGAACCGGAGGGTGCGTCGACCGACCGGACCCACGCGACGCCATCGGTAAGCAGATCGAACGTGGCACGCTTCGTTCGCATGGGAATCATGGCTGCACCAGCGTCACGGTGAGAGCGGTGTTTCCCGGAGAGACCTCGACCACCTCGGTGCTGGAGGCTCCGGCGTAGGACCCGATCCCCTGCACGACGACGGCGTGGACTCCGGCGTGAATCGGGCTCGAGGTGTAGAAGGGGCCGCTCCCGGCAAGCGCCGCCGTGTCGAGTGTCCCGGTGTCCGAGACGCTGACCGAAACGCTCGCCTCTGCCGACGTCAGCGGTACCGCCGCAGAGATCCCGTTCGGAATCCCGAGCACCGTGACGATCAGCAGGCCCGTCGTGGGAGGTGGAACCGCAGGATAGACGAGGTCATCCCCGTTCCCGAGCACTCGGTCGGGCCCGGCGCTCCGCACCTGGGCCTGCGCAGACGTGTAATCGAAGGCCGTCCCCCAGCCGTCGCGGGTGATGTCGCCACCCGGTCCGGTCTCGGTCACGTACGGTCCGTTCCATCCCAGGCCGAAGCCGTAGCCCGTCTGCGCAAACGTGGCCTGCGATCCCGGCGTCACGAGGTCCTCGAGCGTGCCGGGCAGGCCACCCATGTCGCCGACGTAGCCGAAGCGATCGTCCCGGGGCTGACCGACCATCCCGTCGAGAAGACGAACCATCCTCTCTGAGGTGTCGTCGAGACGAGCTCGGACCATCTGATGCACGACGAGAGGCGTCAGTGCTCCAGCCAGAATCGAGATTGCGGCGAGCACAATGAGGATCTCGATCAGCGTGAAGCCGTGCGGTCTCGTTCTAGCTCGCATTGAGACTACCCAGCATCTGGTAGAAGGGGACGAAGAACGAGAGAGCAATCACCACCACCGTGCTGCCCATGAAGACCAGGGTGCCGAGGTTGAACGAAGCCATGGCGCGTTCGATGACCAGGGGCACGTCGCGGTCGTAGAAACGGGTGACATGCTCGAGCGCCTCGTCCAGGCGCCCCGTTGTCTCCCCCATCTGCAGCATGCGCAGGACCATCGGCGGAAAGACCTGTTCGGGATGGAGCGCCTCCATGAGTCCCGCGCCCGCCCGAAGTCGATCGATCGCCTTCTCCACGGCCCTACGAACCACACGGTTCTGCACGATTTCCGACGTCATCGAAAGGCCGTCCAGGATCGGGATGCCCGAGGAGTGGAGCACGGCCAGGTTGCGACAGAAGCGTGAGATCTCGAGGCTGACGATCACGCGTCCCATGAACGGGAGCCGGAGAACGAGCCGGTCGCGAACAAGGCGCCCCCGATCGGTCCGTTGCCAGAGCCAGAGCGAGCCACCGACCAGCGCCACGCTCGCCAGCACGGCGGGCCAGGCGCTAACCACCAGCATGCGCAGGAAGAGAATCGCTCTCATCGGGGCGGGGATCTCGACGCCCAGCTCCGAGAAGATCCCGCTGAAGCGAGGCAGGACGAAGAACCCCAGGATTCCACAGAGTCCGAGGGTCGCCAGCAGGAGGATCACGGGGTAAGCCGTGGCGGCACGGATCTGACGACGTAGGTCCTCGCGCCACTCGAGGTAGGTGACGAGGTCGCGCAGGATCACGTCGAGCCGCCCGGTCCTTTCTCCTGCTTGAACGAGGGCGACCGAGATGGCCGGGAAATGCCGCGGATGGGCGGCAAGCGCGTCGGAGAGGCTCGTCCCCCCCTCGATCCGACGTTCGATATCTGCGAGCTCCGAGGCAAGCGGGTTTTCTCCGGACTCCCGAACGTCGCGGATCCCCTGCAGCATCGGAACGCCGGCGCCGAGGATCACCGAGAGGTGGTAGAAGAGATCGATCACGGTGCGGGGGGTTACCTTCCCCCTGCTCCGCGTCGGCCGCGCGTTGAGCAGCACGAGGCCGCGTGCGGAGAGCTGCCGATCGAGCTCGAGCTCGTTGGCAGCGATCTCCGTCCCCTGGCGTCGCGAGCCGGATCCATCCACGGCTTCGAAGACGAACGGACGCACGTCAGTCTCCCCCCGTGACCCGGGCGAGCTCCTCGGGCGAAATATCTCCGGCCCGGGCTCGACGAAGCGCGGCCTCCCGGAAGGGGACGAAGCCCTTCTCCCGGGCGACCCGCTCGATCTCGTCAGCCGCTGCCCCGGCGAAGATCAGACGCGCGACGGGCGGGGTGATCTCCAGGACCTCGAAGAGGGCCGAACGCCCCTCCACGCCGTGACCGCGGCACGCCTCACAGCCGCTGGCTCGCCACCACTTTCCTCCCGGCTCGAGTCCGACGGCGAGCAGCTCCTCCTCGCTTGGCTCGCACTCGAAGCGACACCGTGTGCAGAGCAAGCGGACCAGCCTCTGCGCAACAGCGACGAGCAGGCAGCTTCCGGTGAGGTACGGTGGGACGTCCATGTCCTGGAGCCGCACGATGGAGCCAACCGCGTCATTGGTGTGCAGGGTCGAGAGAACCAGATGCCCGGTGAGCGCCGAGCGCATCGCGATCGAGGCGGTCTCGGCGTCCCGCATCTCGCCGACGAGAATGACGTCCGGGTCGTGACGGAGGATCGCACGAAGACCGGTCAAGAAGGTCACGCCTGCCTTCTCGTTGATCTGGCACTGCGTTACCAGAGGAAGCTGGTACTCGACCGGGTCCTCGAGCGTGATGATCTTCCGGTCGGTACCGGTGATCGCGCGGAGCACCGCGTAAAGCGTCGTCGTCTTCCCGGAGCCGGTCGGCCCCGTGACGAGGATCAGACCGTTTGGGCGCTTCGCCGCGCGCGTGAGGACGTCACGCTCCTCCGACGAGAAGCCGAGCGCGTCGAGCGACTTCTGGGCCCGGGTGGGATCGAGGATGCGAAGCACCACACTCTCCCCGAGTACGCTCGGGAACGTCGATACGCGAAGCTCGATCTTGTGACCTCGGAGGTCGAAGCGGATCTTGCCATCCTGAGGGAGACGGGACTCGGCAATATCGAGCCCGGCCAGGATCTTCACGCGGGCAACGACCGCCGAGCTCAGCTCCTTCGGGAGGATCGGTCCTCTTCGCAAATCCCCGTCCACCCGAAACCGAACTCGCTGGACCTTCTCGTCCGGTTCGAGGTGAACGTCGGTCGACTCGAGAGCGACGGCCATCTCGATGATTCGATCCACGAGCGCGATGACGCCCGCGTCCTGCGCATCGCCGCTCTGGACCGAGCGAACGGCGTCTCGGATCTCGGTCTCGAGCTCCTCACCTCCGGTTCGTTCGTAGGCCCGAGCGGTCGCGCGCCGGATCTGCGCACGCTGGGCTGCGACGACGCGGACGAACAGATCCGTGTAGCGCTGGATGCGGTCGATCGCGACGAGGTCGGTCGGGTTGGCCATCGCCACGACCAGGCTGTCCTCTTCGATCCGAAGCGGCAGCAGCTCGTACTCCGTGACCAGCTCCTCGGCGACTAAGGCGAGCGCCTCGGGCGTGGGCTGAACCTGCTCCAGGTCGACGTGCTGGACACCCGTCTGCCGACCGAGGGCTTCCGAGAGCTCCTCCTCGGTTGCAAGGCCGAGCGCCATCAATGTGGCGCCGAGCTTGCTCCCCGTTCGCTTCTGCTCGGCGAGGGCGATCTCGAGCTGCGCCTCCGTGATGACGCCTGTCTCGACGAGAATCTCCCCGACCTTCTTCTTCACCGGCTCCTCCACGGGAAGAGACCCGAGGGCTGATCGGATCGCGGCTAAACGGGGGGCCCTCCGACCGGCCTATCGGCGTCGGTGGTAGGGCCCTTGAGGAGACGGCAGAAGACCGACCTAAGCGTCGGGCCGGCGTGGCCAAACCGCGGTTTCGAACTCTTCGTTCATTGGCCGGACCTAAAGCCGGACCGAGGCCTGCCGAGAGAAGATCTGTAGCACTGTGATCCAGTGCATACAGAGGATGTACCTCGGGTCTCGACGGCCCGGATCCCGCAGGAAGCGGAGCATGGAACAACGCCTGATCGAGCGGTTGAAGAATGCGGATCGCCTCCCTTCGGCGCCCGGGGTCGCCATGGAGATCGTCCGGCTCAACCAGCGCGACGACGTCTCCGTGGACGAGCTTGCCCAGGTGCTCTCATGCGATCCGGCGCTCGTCGCAAAGGTGCTCAAGACCGCCAACTCGAGCATGTTCGGCCTTCCCCGTGAGATCACGAACGTGCGCCAGGCCATCATGATCCTGGGGTTCCGGTCCGTGAACCTTCTGGCGCTCTCGTTCTCTCTGGTCTCGAGCTCCCGGGGACAGACGTCCATCCCCTTCGCCTACCGGCGCTACTGGACCCACACGATCGCTACCACCGTGGCGGCCCGGTTTGTTGCCGACCTCTACGCCCCCGGGCTCAAGGACGAGGCGTTCGTGGCAGGACTCCTCTGCGACTTGGGCCAGCCGATCCTGGCCGAGTCTGCACCGAAGGACTACGCACCGGTACTGGCGGAAATGTCGAGCTCCGGCGGCGTCCTGCAGGACGTCGAGCAGGGGATCCTCGGAACGACTCACACGGAGATCGCCCGAGACCTCCTGAATAGCTGGGGGCTTCCCGTGGTGCTGTGCGACGCGATCGGAGCCCACCACGACCCGCTCCAGCTTACGGACCCGACGAGTCCGGCCGCCGTGCTCGCCCAGGTCCTCCATCTCTCGGTCACCTGTGCAGACCTGCTGGTCTGTCCCGATCCGGCCATGGAAGGCGCGGTGGAGGAGCTTCGTTCCACCGGTAGTCGATACTTCGAGATGGACGGCGTGGCGTGCGCCGAGCTTCTGAAGGCGGTGGAGACCCAGCTCGCGCAGACGGCGAACCTGCTCGAGGTCGACATGGAGGACCCCGAGGCCCTGCTGGACGTTCGGACGCGTGCCTCGGAGCTCCTGGTGCGAGAGACCCTCGCGCTGAACCAGCAGGTGCAAAGCGTATCGCACGAGGTGGAGCGTCTCTCGGAACAGAAGCGTGAGCTCGAGGTCCAGGTCACCACCGATCCTCTGACCGGTCTGAAGAACCGAGGTTTCTTCGACGAGGCTCTGGAAGGGGAGATCGACCGGGCGGCCCAGCAGGGCCACAGTCTCGGCCTTCTGATGCTCGACCTCGATTACTTCAAGCGCGTGAACGACAACTACGGGCATCCGGCAGGCGACGAGCTCCTGCGCCGGGTCGCCGCGGTCATCCGGGAACACGTGAGCGAGACGGACTCGGCCGCGCGGTACGGAGGCGAAGAGTTCGCCGTGATCTGTCCAGGACGCTCGCTCGATGAGCTGAAGGCTCGGGCCGAGCAGCTCCGCTCGGCCATTGAGGCGATCCAGCTTCCCGTCGACGGGGGTATCTACCAGCCGACCGCGTCGATCGGTGGCTGCCTCACCCAGGACGTTGCCGCGGAGGGGACCGCAACCAGGCTCGTCGACGCGGCCGACCAGCAGCTCTACCGCGCCAAGTCTGAGGGTCGGAACCGCGTGCGCGTCGTCACCTCGGACGACGAGAGCTAACACACAAGCCCCACCAAGTCCTTCCGGGCTAACGGCGAGCGGGGCTCGCCTTCCCGGACGGTGCCCGACTACGTGGGCGCCTTGGTGTGGCGCGCAGCCGAGGCGCGTACGGGTCTTTCGCGTTACGGGCGCGAGCGGTCGCGCCCTACGCGCTTCGTTCGCCTCCGGCTCACTGCGCGCTCCTTCGGAGCTTTGCGCGCGCCGTCCGGCAAGGCGGGCTCTGCCCGCCGCTAGGCCGGA
>DAOUZG010000043.1 GCA_030665705.1 Deltaproteobacteria bacterium
TTCGGTATTCGCGTGGGCGGTGGTACACGACCACCCGGGACTCCTCGATGTCGGCGCGCCTCTCCGCGGCCTTTACGGAGTCCTCTAGATAGCCGATCGCGTCGACAAGGCCGACCTCGAGCGCCTGCACCGCGCTGAAGATCCGCCCGTCCGAAAGACGGTCAACGGCCGCGCGGTCGAGGTCCGGTCGTCCCTGATCCACGACCTCGCGGAATCGCGCGTGGAAGTCGTCGATCACGCTCTGGAGTTGAGCCCGTTCTTCCGGCCGCATCGGTCGAAATGGGGAGCCTTCATCTTTGTACTCGCCGCCTGTCAGGTTCTGGTTCGAGATCCCGACCTTCTCCATCAGTCCCGAGAAGTTGAGTCCCGCGAACAGCACGCCGATCGACCCCGTTACCGTCGCCGGTTGGGACACCACCTCGTCAGCCGCCATCGCCACGTAGTAGGCGCCCGAGGTCGCGAGCCCGTCCAGGTGCGCGACCACGGGCCGACCGGTCTTTTCCTTCCATTCCATGATCTGGTGGTAGAGCGTTTCGCTGGCGGAGACGGTCCCGCCCGGGCTCTGAATCCGGAGGAGTAGGGCGACAACGTCGTCATCCCGCTCGGCGCGGTCGAGAGCTTCCTTTGTGCGCGCAATCAGGCTCTCTCGGCGCATCAGGGGGAACCTCGGTTGGGGTGGAGCTTCAGCGATGAGCCCCTCGACCTCGAGCTGAACGATCTTGGGTCCGCGCTTTCCCAGGACGACGGATTCCTCGAGGGGCTGGATCCCCGAAGGGAGGAGCATGGGCAGGCACCCGGCAAGGGCGGCACAGACGACCAGCTGACACGCGCGTAGAGATCTCATCCTCGTCTCCTCGGTGATCGGCGAGTCTAGGGAAAGGCGGGCTGGCCCGCACGGCGCCGGCTGCAACGTCCCCCGCAGCTCGCTCGACTTGCCGCATCGCCTCTGGACGGAGACAATGGGCTCGCGGGCGGCCAGCGGTGCCCGAGGAGGCGTGACAGGACGAGGATGGATGTTGCCCTCTTCATCCCCTGCTACGTCGACCAGCTGGCACCGTCAGTCGGGATCGCGACGGTCGAGGTGCTGGAACGCGTGGGCTGTCGCGTGCGCTACGACCCCGGTCAGACCTGCTGCGGTCAGCCCTTCGTGACCGCCGGTGAGTGGTCGCAGGCCCGCCGACTCGCGAGGAGGTATTTGGATCGCTTCGCAGGCGCTGACGCGGTCGTGTGTCCCTCCGCGAGCTGTGTCGCCACCGTTCGGCGACGCTACGCCGAGCTGAGCCTCGGGGACACGCGGGTTGTGAAGGAGGTGGGCGCGCGCACCTACGAGCTTTCTGAATTCCTCGTACGGGTTTTGAACCGGCCGGATGTCGGCGCGCGGTTTCCGTACCGGGTCGCGCTGCTCCAGAGCTGCCACGGCCTCCGAGAGCTCCACCTCGGGCACCCGAGCGAAGCCGTCGAAATCGAGGATTCCGCACCGGGACCGACCGAAGCGGTGCTGCGGGCGGTCCGGGATCTTGAGCTCGTCCTCCCCGATCCGCCCGACGAGTGTTGCGGTTTTGGGGGCTTGTTCTCGGTGCAGTTCCCGGAGATCTCGACGCGGATCGGTCGCTCCCGTCTCGTGGCGCTGGCCGCCACGGGGGCTTCCCACGTCACGAGCACCGACGCGAGCTGCCTGTTCCACCTGGAGGGCCTGGGTCGCCGCGCCGCGTTCGGGCCGCGCCCGATCCACCTCGCGGAGATCCTGGCCTGGAGCGAAGAGCGTTGAGCCTACCCCTCGATCGAGCTGCACGCGTGGCGCTTCCGACCACGGAGTCGGTCCAACACCACGAGACGGCCGTCGCAGATCTGCGTCGGCGCCGCGACGACGCACTCGCCCGTGTGCCGGACTTGCAGGCGCTTCGCGAGCATGCAGCCGCAATCAAGGGGCACACGCTGGGCGATCTGGGAACCTACCTCGAGCGCTTCGAGGAGCAGGCCCGGGCTGCCGGCGCTGTGGTCCACTGGGCCGACGACGCCCCGGCCCACAACCGCATCGTTCACGATCTCCTCGCGGAGCGTGGCGTGCATCGCGTTGCGAAGAGCAAGTCGATGCTCACGGAGGAGTGCGGACTCAATCCCTACCTCGAGGCTCGCGGAATCGAGGTCGTGGACACGGACCTCGGGGAGCGGATCGTCCAGCTCGAGGGAGAGGCCCCGTCCCACATCGTGATCCCGGCCATTCACCGAAGGCGCCAGGAGATCGGAGCGCTCTTTCATCGGACGGTTGGGAGCCCGGAGGGTGAGCACGATCCCGTCGTGCTCACCGAGATCGCCCGTCAAGATCTGCGTCGGCGCTTTCTCTCAGCCGAAGCTGGCATCACGGGGGTCAACTTCGCGATCGCGGAGACCGGGAGCCTCGTGGTCTGCACGAACGAGGGAAACGCCGATCTCGGGATGCATCTGCCCTCGATCCACATCGCCTGTATGGGCATCGAGAAGCTTCTTCCGCGCCTGGAAGATCTCCCGGCCTTTTTGCGGCTGCTTGCCCGGAGCGCAACCGGCCAGGCAATCACCGCTTACACCACCGTGGTCACCGGTCCCCGTCCGGGGGGTGAGCTCCACATCGTGCTCGTTGACAACGGGCGGTCACGACTGCTTGCCGACCCCGAGCAGCGAGGCGCGCTCGCGTGCATCCGGTGTGGGGCGTGTCTGAACACCTGTCCCGTCTATCGCCGCACGGGCGGTCACGCCTACAACCAGACCGTACCTGGGCCGATCGGCGCGGTGCTGGCCCCGGCTTTTCGGAGCGACCGCGAGGCCTCGACGCTCCCCTTCGCCTCGACGCTGTGTGGAAGCTGCAGCGCCGTCTGCCCCGTCGGGATCGACCTTCACGGACAGCTTCTCGCCTGGCGGGCCCGAGCCCCCTTTGGCGGTGGGCGGATCCGGTGGGTGGCGCGGCTCGGCGCCGAGGTCCTCGCTCGCCCGCGCCTCTACCGCCTGGTCGGTGGGTTGGCCCGTCTGGCCTGGCCCCTTCTCTCGCGGCGGTGGCCGGGAAATCCCGCCAACGCCTGGCTCGAAGGACGTGAGCTTCCGCCGCATCCAGGGGCGAGCTTTCGGTCCCGGTTCCGGCTCTGGTCCCAGGGCAGCCGTTCGCGCGAGGGCAGCCGTTCGCGCGGGGGCAGCGGTGAGTGACCGGGCACGCATCCTCGACTCGATCCGACGCGCGCCGGCGGCCAGGCTCGCGCACCCCGGCAGCTACGAGTCCCCGGCCGTCTCTCCTTCCTGGGCTGCGTTCGCTGCTGGCCTACGTGCCGCCGGAGGGGAATCCCACGGTCCGATTGCGCGTGCGGTCCTCTCCGAGACCATCGCTTCCGTGTGTCGCTCGCGGGGCGACGGCCCCGTGCGCATCGATCCCGCCCTCGTTTCGGAGCTCGGGCCCGGAGAATGGGTACCGCTCGACCTCGAAGCGGCCCCCGAAGCCCTCGCCGACATCCACGTCCTGGTGTCACGCGGGTGTGTGGGAGTTGCCGAGAACGGCGCCGTCGCGGTGCCGATCGTCGAGCCGGCCCTCGCCCGAGCCCTGTTTCTCTGCCAACACCTCGTCCTCGTCCTGGAAGTCGAGCGACTCGAGGCGGACCTGCACGGCGGTTTTGCGCGGTTCTGGTCGACGGAGCCTGCCGGTCGAACCGTGTGGATCTCCGGGCCTTCCAAGACCGCCGACATCGAGCAGACCCTGGTTCTGGGCGCGCACGGGCCGCGCACCCTCGCCGTGATAGGGGTCGGAGATCGCGACGCATAGCCGACGGTCGCGACTGCGGCGTGCTGCGGTGTTACCCTGCCCCGACCGGCGATCGGGCCGCCGCGGAAGGGGAGCGCCTGCCCGGGTCGAACCGAGAACGCGGGTCGAACGGAGAACGAGAGTGAGGGGAACGATCAGCCGACACGCTCCCGAGGCGTGGATCCCCGTGGGGGCGGGGGTGCTGTGGCTCTGGTGGGCCGCGAGCTTCGGCGTGGTCGGGTTCGTTTTCTCGCTCGTGCCCGGCTGTCTCCTTCTCTCTTCGGGAATGTCGACGCTTCTGTGGCCGGGCGACATGAGGATCCCCCAGTTCACGGCCCTGGGTGGGTTGATCGGGATCGGGTTCGCGGTTCCGGTGTTCACCGTCGCCGGCCCCGGGACGGGATGTGTCCTGGTTCTGCTATCCGCCCTCTCCTGGCTTACCTCCGCTCTTACGAGCCTCCGGCAGGAGCCGCTTGTTGAGGAGGTTCCGCCGCCACGCCCCTCGGCTCGACTCGCAGCCAAGGTCGCAATGGACGACGCACTCCTGGCCTCGCTGGCGATCACCGCGCCGCTTCCTGAGCCGGAGGATCACGAGCGGCTGATCGCAGAGGTCGAGCAGGCGCTGGAGCTCTACCGCGAGCGCGGTTGGTTGGACAAGCCGGAGTCCTACCACATCCGTCCTCCCGCCCTCGAAGATCCCGAGATCCGTCCCGCCCGGGTGGCGCGCGTCCCCTACGAGCACCTGCGGTTCGAGAGCGGGTACGAGCCGCCGCAGGACCTGCCGGCACGCGAGCGTTGGCTCTCCCGTCTTCCGAACCGCACCGCACATGCCTGGGTACTCCGCCACCGCGATCGACCCCGTCCCTGGCTCGTCTGCATCCACGGATACCAGATGGGCCATCCGGCGGTGGACCTGCGCGCCTTCCGTGCGCGCGGTCTGCACCGAAAACTCGGTCTGAACGTGGTCCTGCCGGTGCTTCCGTTTCACGGGCCGAGAAGGGTCGGCTGGCGAAGCGGTGACGGGTACATCACGGGCGACTACCTGGACCTTCTCCACGCGGAGGGGCAGGCCATGTGGGACCTTCGTCGGATCCTGAGCTGGATCCGGAGCCAGGGGGCGCCCGCCATCGGGGTCTACGGCCTTTCACTGGGCGGCTACAACACGGCGCTGCTGGCGGCCCTCGAGGAGGACCTTACCTGCGCGGTGGCCGGCATCCCGGCGACCGACTTCACCCGCCTCACCTGGCGCCACGGTCCCCGGCTCTTGATCCGTCACGCCGAGCGGCTCGGGATCGTGCGGGACGACATCCAGCGCTTACTCTCAGTGGTGTCGCCCCTGGTGCTTCGTCCGAGAATCCCCCACTCGGCACGGTACATCTTCGGAGGAACCGCCGATCGACTCATCCCCGCGGATCAGGTGCACGACCTCTGGCTCCACTGGGGGCGCCCCCGGGTTGCCTGGTTCCAGGGGAGCCACCTGTCGTTCCAGTGGGAGCCTCAGGTGAGATCGCTCCTGGAGGAGGCGTTCGAGCGCCTGCGGAGCACGGCAGAGGCGGCGCACTAGCCGGGCTAAACGGTCTTCCGCGGACGCGGACGCCGCGCGAACGCCTCCTGCACGAGCTCCGACTCTTCCTCTTCGTGCACCCGGTACGAGCCGGTTGCGGGGCTGGCCGATTCTCGCCGGCCGACGTACCGAAGCGTGCCCCCCTCCGGTAGGCAGCCGCGAAGCCGCTCCTGGACGTAGAACCAGGCCCCCATGTTCCACGGCTCCTCCTGCACCCAGACGACGTCGCGCGCGGGGTACGCGCGGAGCAGCCGCCGCATCTCTTCGTACGGGAAGGGGTGCAGCTCCTCGAGCCGCAGAATCGCGACGTCGCTGAACGCGCCCTCCTCCCGCGTCTCCAGCAGCGTGTAGAAGACCTTCCCGGAGCAAATCAAGACGCGACGTGTTGCTCCCGTCTCGAGCGTTCCGTCCGCCATCGCTGGATCGTCCAGCAGCGGATGGAACGAGCCGGACTCGAGCTCCTCGACGGGGGAGGTCGACCGGCGGTACCGCAGGAGGCTCTTCGGGGTCATCAGGATGAGTGGCTTGCGGAAGGAGCGGCAGAGCTGGCGGCGCAGCGCGTGGAAGTACTGAGCCGCGGTGGTGAGATTGCAGACCTGGATGTTGTCTTCCGCACAGAGCTGGAGGAAGCGCTCCAGGCGGGCGTTCGAGTGTTCCGGACCCTGCCCCTCGTACCCGTGGGGGAGAAGCAGGACGACACCGCTCGACCGGTTCCACTTCTTCTCCGCGCTCGCGATGAACTGGTCGATGATGACCTGGGCGCAGTTCGAGAAGTCGCCGTACTGGGCCTCCCAGATCGCGAGGCGGTGGGGGTCCACCGTGCTGTACCCGTATTCGAAGCCGAGGACCGCCGCCTCGGAAAGCATGCTGTTGGCGATCACGAACAGCCCCTTCCCGGTTGCAAGCGCGTTGAGCGGGACGTACCGCTCGTCGGTCTCGACGTCGTGCACGACCGCATGGCGCTGGCTGAACGTTCCCCGCTCGATATCCTGGCCCGTCATCCGGACGATCTTGCCGTCGAGCAGGAACGATCCAATCGCGGCCGCCTCTGCAGCTCCCCAGTCAACCTGGCCCCCGGGCTTGAGGGAGCCGGAGCGTTCCTCGAGCAGGCGCCGGACCTTCCGATGGGGAGTGAAGCTGCTCGGCAGCCCCACGAGCGCCTCCGAAATACGCTCGAGCGTCTTGCGCGATACGGCCGTCGGCTTGTCGGGATTCTCGTTTCCGACCTGCAGTCCCTCCCAGAGACCACGGTACCCCTCTGTCCCCTCGAGCCCGATGCGCGTGCGGCTCTGCTCGAAGGCGTGCTCGAACACACGACGCTGCTCCTCCTCGGTGTGCTGCACGGCCGTCGCGTCGATCGCTTCCTCTTCCAGGAGTCGCTCGGCGTAGAGCTTCCCGACCGTCGGGTGCTCCGCGATCTTCTTGTAGAGAAGGGGCTGTGTGAGTGTCGGATCGTCTCCCTCGTTGTGCCCGTAGCGCCGGTAGCAGACCAGGTCGATGATCACGTCCTCCTTGAACCGCTGCCGGAACGCGATGGCAAGGCGAGCCGCATGGACGCACGCCTCCGGGTCGTCGGCGTTGACGTGGAAGATCGGTGCATCGATCACCTTGGCCATGTCGCTCGGGTACCGGGTGAACCGGTACTGCTTGGGCTCGGTCGTGAACCCGATCTGGTTGTTGACGATGATGTGGAGGGTCCCTCCGGTCCAGTAGGTCTCGAGCTCGGAGAGGGAAAGGGTCTCGGGAACGATGCCCTGCCCGTTGAACGCGGCATCTCCGTGGATGAGGACGGGGATCACCTGGCTCCGGTCACTGTCTCCGCGGTAGTTCTGCTTCGCGCGGACCATCCCCTCCGCGACCGGGTTGATCCACTCGAGGTGGCTCGGATTCGCGCACAGGGTTACGTGGATCTCGTGTCCCGAGCTGCTAGCGCGA
This sequence comes from Deltaproteobacteria bacterium, assembly GCA_030665705.1. GTDB lineage: Bacteria > Myxococcota_A > UBA9160 > SZUA-336 > SZUA-336 > DAOUZG01. Next base: position 7,260 of record DAOUZG010000043.1, read on the forward strand.
TTCGCGGAGTAGCCACGGTGGTACTTGACGTCCCCCACCCCCTGCGCGCCGACCGGCATGAGGGTGGTCTGGAAGTCGCGGAAGATCACGCGGTAGGGCATGCCGAGCACGTGAGCCATCACGCTGAGCCGACCCCGGTGGGCCATGGCCAGCACGATCTCCCTTCCACCGAGGTCCGCCGCGTCCTGGACGACCGTGTCGAGAAGCGGGATCAGGGCGTCCGCGCCCTCGAGCGAGAATCGCTTCTGCCCGAGGAAGCGGCGGTGGATCATCTGCTCGAACCCCTCCGCGGCCAGGAGCAGAGTGAGAATCCGGATGCGCTCCTCCGTTGGCATCTCCGGTTTGTTGCGGATCGGCTCGGTCTGCTCGAGCAGCCAGTCCCGTCGCAGCTTGTCCCGGATGTGCATGAACTCCAAAGCAAGCGTTCCGCAGTAGGTCTCCCGGAGGGTCTGGAGCAGCTCGCGGGGGGTGGCCTGCCGGCAGCCGAGGAACGTCCCGCACGCAACCGGGTGGTCCATGTGGTGCTCGTCCAGCCCGAACTCGCCGGGGTCGAGCAGGGCGTGCTCGGGGTCGGACCGCCCGAGCGGGTCGAGGTTCGCGATCAGGTGTCCGTGCGTTCGGTAGGCATCCACCAGGGCAAAGATCCCCAGCGCCGGGACCGGCTCTTCCTCGACGCGCGCCAGAGCAGCCGTGCGTCCGTTGCCCGGACGGGGGGCCCTGCCATCCAGCGTGTCGAAGAGCTGAGCCCAGGTCTCCGGAACCCTTGCTCGGCCCATCAGGTAGTCCTCGTAGAGGGCCTCGACGTAGTCGGCGTTCTCGCCCGAAAAGAGGCTCGCGAGGTCCGCCTCGGAGATTCGTTCGGGAGTCATCTGAGGGGGTCCAGCCACGTTTCGCTACCTCCCTATACGGCCCAACACCTCAGAGGGTAACCGCCGTACTGCCCAGGCAAGCCGCATGGCGGACCGCGCGGAGTCGTTACCCGATCACGCGGTCGAACAAACGGGGAGCGCTGGGGCCTGCCGCCTGACGGGCTCGACAGCGCTCGCTAGGATGGCCGGCCGTGGGGTTCCAGGCACTCCCCGGGTTTCGGGATTTCGAGCCGGAGGCCATGGCGGTCCGGAGGTGGGTGGAGTCCTCCTGGCACGAGGCCTCCCGCAGAGCCGGGTACCAAGAATGGGACGGACCCCCGCTGGAGTCCCTGGAGCTGTTTACCGCCAAGTCCGGGGCCGAGATCGCGGAGCAGCTCTACGCGTTCACCGACAAGGGCGGACGCGCGGTGACCCTCCGGGGGGAGATGACGCCGACCCTGGCGCGTCTCGTGGCGGCGCGGGCGGGGGGCCTTCCAAAGCCGATCAAGTGGTACTGCGTTCCACAGTTCTTCCGGTACGAGCGACAGCAACGGGGGAGGCTCCGGGAGTTCTACCAGTGGAACGTCGATGTAGTGGGGACGGGGGAGGCGAGCGCCGACGCCGAGGTGATTGCGGTTGCCGTAGAAGGCCTTCGGATCCTCGGACTCGAACCCGACGACGTGGTGGTGCGACTGAGCGACCGGCGTCTTCTTCGCCGCATGCTCCGCTCGATCGACGTGGGCGCCGACGAAGAGGCGGACGTGATGGCCTGCATCGACAGGCTCGAGCGCGACGCGAAGGCCGTTCCCCGTCTCGAGGAGCAGCTGGGCCGCGCACGGGCCCAGCAGGTTCTCGGGTGGTGCGAGGACGCTTCCCTGGCGGAGGCGGACGAGATCGCGCCGGTGCTCGAGGCGTGCGAGGACTTCGGGATCGGAGACTACGTTCGTTTCGACTTCCGCATCGTCCGGGGGCTGGCGTACTACACGGGGCCGGTCTGGGAGATCTTCGACCGCGCGGGGAAGCTACGGTCCGTGGCGGGGGGCGGGCGTTACGACGACCTGGTCGCGGGCTTCGGAGGGCCCGACCTCCAGGCGGTCGGCTTCGGGATGGGCGATGTGGTTCTGACGGAGCTTCTACGGGAGCGGGGAAAGCTCCCCCCTCCTCCCTCCCGCGTGGAGGTCTTCGTGGTTCCGATCGGCGCCGAGATGTTGCGCCCGGCACGCCAGGTCCTGCGAAGGCTACGCGACCGGCGTGTCCGGGCTGACGGACCCTACGCCCCGCTTCGCGTCGGTCGGGGGCTCAAGGCCGCAGACCAGGCCGGGGCGGCGCGCGCGGTGCTCGTGGGTCCTAGCGAGTGGGCGGAGGGGAGCGTCCGGATCCGCGATCTCCGGTCCGGGGAGGAGCGGGTCGTCCCCATCGACGAGCTCGAGTAGGTAGAGGCACGGCTTTCAGGCCCGCACCGAGCCCGGGCCCACATGCTCCAGCATCCCAACGGAGACGAACGCGTCGTACGTTCCGTGGATGTTGCGGTAGTCGTCTTCGATGAACTCGACTCGGTCGACGAGATCCTGGCGCCGTGCCTCATGGCGTGTGTACTCGATCTGCTCATGGGAGATATTGAAGGCACGAACCTTCACACCGTAGTCCCG
>DAOUZG010000121.1 GCA_030665705.1 Deltaproteobacteria bacterium
ACGCACATCGGCGAGGGGATGACGGAGTGGCGCTGCGGGGAGCGGGTTGGCTACGGGCTGTCTGAGTTCCTGAAGCAGGTCGAGTAGGAAGAGAACACCCGTAGCCCGCAATTCTCACCAGGTGGGCTGCTTGCGGTCGCCAACCCGGTGAGAAATGCGGGCTAGCGGTTCGCCCTGCTCGGGGGGACGCCCTGCTCAGGCGGCCCGTCGCGTCCGACGCGCGTCAGGATCAGCGCAGCGACGAGGCCGAGGAGGAAGCCGACCAAGGTGTTCGCGGCGAGGATTCCACCCGCGGTCGCCGCCGCAATGAAAAACGCGTCCCGCTCCACGCAGTCGCGCGCCGGCAGCGCCAGCTCGAGTCCGGCGAAGACCAGCAGAAGGCCGAGCAGCGAAGCCGGAAAAGCCACGAGCACCGCGACCGCCGCAGTGCCGAACATCAGGCCCACGGCGATCTTCGCGAGACCGAGCATGACAACGCTCCCACCGCTCCTCGCCCCGAAGCGGTACTGGCCCGCGAGACCCCCCGACCCGTGACAGGCAGGCATCGCGCCGAACAGGCACGCTGCAACGTTCATGAGGCCGACGCTGATGGCCATGGGGCGGGTTCGGATCCCCCGACCGGGAAATAGGTCCGACGAGAGCGCACAGACGGCGATCACGGAGTTGAGGAGCGTGAGCGGAATCTGGGGCACCGCTCCCTGCAGAATGCCCACCCTCCACTGCTCCAGTGTGGGCCAGATCCAGGTCGGCCCGGCCCAGCCGAGCGGGGTCCCCGAGAAGACCTCGGGTTGCTCGAAGACGAGAAGGACGAGACCCGCGACCAGGAGGATCAGGGCGGACGGGAATCGACGAACGCGTGCCGTGGCGAGCACCATCACCGCCCCGATGAGGGCCACGAGACGGCTGTCGGCTCCCCACCACTCCACGCCGAGGACCATCTCCAGGCCCTTGGTCGCGAGCTTGAGCCCCACACCGAGCTGAATGCCGCGGACGACGGGGCGCGGCACCGATCGCTCCACCACGGTGACGAGACCCGTGAGCGCCAGCGCCAGGACCACCAGGCCCGCGCCGAAGCCGGCCGCTGCGATCTCCCCCGGCGCGAGTCCCTCGGCAACGGCCACTGCGGCAATTGCCTTCATCGGTTGAACGGGGACGGGCTGATTGAAGACCCAGCCCGTGATCACGTTGAACAGTCCCGCGAACACGAGCACGGCTCCCACGTCCATTCCGCAGACGACGATCAGCGACACCGCCAGTGGGATGAAGGTTCCGAGATCGCCGAGCGCCCCGGAAAGCTCCGCCAGGTCCCAGCGCATCGCGGCGAGCCGTCTGTAGAGCCACGTGGTCATAGAGGCCGTCTTCCCGTCCCGGAAGCGGCCGACGTTACCACGCGTGGGCGGCCGACGGAGCCAGGGAGGGGCTCGCGCCTGGCGGCGGCCGGCGGTGCAGAGCGGCGAGGGGCGCAAGAAAGGCGAAAACGGGCGGCGGCAACGGCTCGGGGGCCTCTCCGGCCCTCTCGACGTTGGGGAGTCCCATCAGCGTCGACTTCGCCCCGGTGGCACGGTATCGTGAGAAGTGCCGCCCCTATGGAGGATCTAACGCCCCCAGGCCCGACGCCGGAGCACCCGGAGCACCCCGCGGACGAGCAGCCGATCTTGGCCGTGAGCCATCGGCTGCCCGTGACCATGCACCGGGGGCCGCGCGGTTTAGAGCGCCGCCAGTCGACAGGCGGGCTCGTGACCGCCCTCGACCCGGTTCTGCGGAAGCGCGGTGGCACCTGGATCGGCTGGCCGGGTACCCGACTCCCGCCGGAAGAGCAGCTCTCAGCCCCGAGCGACCCTTATCGGATTGTTCCGATTCCGCTCTCGGACACCGAGGTCAGCCGGTACTACTACGGGCTATCGAACCGGACCCTCTGGCCTCTATTCCACTGCCTCCCCGAGAGAGCCCGGTTCGACCGGCGCGATTGGGAGATCTACGAGCAGGTCAACCTGCGCTTCGCCGAGGCCGCCGCCGACGCCGAGCAGGAGGGGCTGGTCTGGATCCACGACTACCAGCTCCTTCGGACTCCGCTCTACCTGCGGCGGCTGCGCCGAGGCGCACGAATCGCCTTCTTCCTGCATATCCCCTTCCCGCCCTTCGACCTGTTTCGGATCCTCCCCTGGTACCGGGAGGTTCTGCGGGGGCTTCTGGCGGCCGACCTGATCGGCTTCCACGTGGAGGGGTACGCCCATAACTTCATGGACTGCGTCGAGCGGTTGCTCGGTGTCCGTGTCGACTGGCAGTCCCGGCGCATCCAGCAAGGGGAGCGGACCGTGCAGGTCGGGCACTTCCCGCTGGGGATCGATTTCGACCTGTTCGATCAGCGTGCGCGGTCGGCGCCCCGTGTGGCACGCGAGGGAGCCGAGAAGGTCGTGCTGGGGGTGGACCGGCTCGACTACACGAAGGGGATTCCCGAACGGATCCTGGCCTTCGAACGCCTCCTGGAGCTCCACCCGGAGCACCGGGAGCGGGTGACGCTCCTACAGCTCGCGGTCCCGAGTCGTGGAGAAGTTACCGAGTATCAGAGGCTCAAGCGGGAGATCGACGAGCTCGTCGGTAACGTCAATGGACGTTTCGCAACGGCGACCTGGTCTCCGATCCGCTACCTGTACCGCTCGGTCCCGCCAGACCTTCTGTGCGCTCTCTACCGGGACGCGGAGGTTGCCGCGGTAACACCCCTTCGTGACGGGATGAACCTGGTCGCCAAGGAATACGTCGCTTGCCAGGTGGATGACCCAGGCGTGCTGGTCCTCTCCCGTCTGACGGGTGCGGCGGAGACGATGCAGGAAGCGCTGCTCGTCACCTCCTACAACGTGGATAGCGTGGCAAGCGCGCTCCATCGGGCCCTCACCATGGACGAGTCCGAGCGCCGCTCGCGGATGCTGGGCCTCCGGAGACGGGAACGACAGAACAACGTCTACGTGTGGGTCAACGCGTTCCTGAGAGCAGCTCAGACCACCCCGGCGGCCCTCGGTCCCCCACGGGACGCGGATTTCGAGCGGTGGCTCGGGGGGTTCCTCAACGGCCTTCCACTCGCGCTCTTCGTCGACTACGACGGAACGCTCACGCCGATCGTCGACCACCCGAGTCGTGCGCTTCTGTCCGACAACACTCGGGCTGCGCTAAGGACACTCGCGTCCCGCCCGGATACGAACGTCACGGTCGTGAGCGGCCGGGCGCTCGCGGGGGTCCGTGAACTCGTCGGCGTGGAGGGACTCACGTACGCGGGAAACCACGGGATGGAGATCGTCGGACCGGGACTCGAGCCGTTCCGGCACGAGGCACTCGCCGGATTCGAAGAAAAGACAGAGGAGCTGGCCCGCTCCCTAGACGAGATCGGCGCCCCGGGTGCGTGGGTGGAGAAGAAGGGGGCCACCCTGACCTTTCACTTCCGCGAGGCGGAGGAGTCGGCGCACCATGACCTCGCCGAAGACGCTCGCCTCCGGATCGAAGCGGCCGGCTTCGACCTACGCGACGCACACTGCGCGGTGGAGGCGCGACCGCCGATCGCCTGGGATAAGGGGCAGGCGGTACTTCACGTCCTGCGCAATCGCTACGGCCCCGACTGGGCCGAGTCGGTCCGGGTTATCTACATCGGGGATGATCAGACCGACGAAGACGCACTGCATATCCTCGCCGGCCTGGGCGTCACGTTCCGCGTCGGAAGCGCGGATACACCCACGGCGGCCTCCCGGCTTCTCTCGAACGTGGCCGCGGTGGAGGCCCTGCTCAGCTGGCTGGCGGAGCGCGCCAGGTCTTAGTGGGTCCCGGCGGTCCGGAAAGGAGGAGTGGCATGGATTCGAACATCTTCTCGGTCGAGGGAAAGGTCACCATCGTCACCGGAGGGGGGACGGGCATCGGTGAATACATCGCTCGACGCTTCGCGGAGGCGGGGGCCCCTGTGGTCCTGGCGAGCCGCAAGATCGAGAACCTGGAGCGCGTCCGGGACCAGATTCTCAAGGATGGCGGAAAGGCAGTTGCACTCCAGTGTGACGTCCGCAAGCCCGACGACGTCCAGCAGGTGGTCGACACAACCGTCCAGGAGTTCGGACGGATCGACGTGCTCGTGAACAACCACGGTGCGAGCTTCCGGTGCAACATTCTCGACATGACCCCGAACGGGTGGAACTCGGTGGTGGGGATCAACCTGACCGGGACGTTTCTGTTCAGCCGGGCCGCGGGGATCGTGATGCGAGATCAGGGGGGTGGATGCATCATCAACATCTCCTCTACCGCCGGGTTACATGCCACGCCCCTGATGGCCCACTACGGGGCGGCTAAGGCCGGGGTGATCAACTTCACTCGATCGCTTGCCGACGAGCTGGCGCCCCACAACATCCGCGTGAATTGCATCGCTCCGGGTCCGATCGTCACCGAGGGGTTCCTCGAGGTGCTCCGCGCACGAGGTGAGGTCCCGAAGAACCTGGGTGCGGGGCTGGTGATGAACCGCTGGGGGGAATGCGACGAAATCGCCTACCCTACGCTGTTCCTGGCCTCCGATGCCGCGAGCTTCATGACCGGGGAGACCATCGTCATCGACGGCGGCGGGCGAACGAACCTCATCACGGGGGAGTAGCGGAATGAACCCGATCGAGGAGGGCACCGAGCTCTCCCTGGACTTCCGAAAGCTCGAGAAGGTCGCCGAGACCGGTCAGGCCGTCTTGCCCGTCGTACTTCAGGACGCAGGCACCGGTGACGTGCTCTTCGTGGCCTATGCAAACCAGGAGGCGCTGAGCGAGTCGCTGCGGACACGCACCGCCGTGCTCTGGTCGACATCTCGGAACGAGCTCTGGAGAAAAGGCGCTTCTTCGGGGGATGTGCTCGAGCTCCTGGAGATCCGGGTTAACTGCGAGCAGAACTCGCTCCTCTACCGCGTCCGCCCGACGGGAGGCGGCGTGTGCCACACGCGCGACGCAGCGGGAAAGACGCGAAAGTCCTGCTACTACCGCCGGCTTCGCGCGTCGGGCGAGGAGCTCGAGTTCAGCTAGCGGGATAACGGGCCAACTGGCCTGCCCGGACTGATCGTGTTACTCCACCGATGTGGAGCGACCCGGGGTTCCTTCCGCCTCCTCGCCCTCGGCACAGACCGAGCAGGAGGCGAACCGCCATCTCCCGTTCAACTTCGGCGTGCTGCTGATGCACGGATTACTCGGCCAGACGGGGTTCCGACTCATCAACGCGCCGACCTTCCTCCCCCACTATGTGAGCCTTCTGGCCGGCAACAACCGCGCAGTCGGACTCGTTCGGGCGATCCAGAGTTTCGGCATGTTCCTCTCTCCGGTCGTATCCGCTCGCAGTGTCGAACACCGTCCGCAGGTGAAGGCGCTCGCCCTTCTGGTCGGCGGGGCGATGCGGCTCCAGTTTCTGTTCCTCGCGCTGATCGCGCTGTTCGTCCCCACCGACTCTGCGCTGGGGTTGGTTCTGCTGGTGATGGGTCTGTTCGGCCTGGCGCTCGGAATGCAGGGGGTGATCTTCAGCTTCGTCATCTCGAAGACAATCCCGGTGAACCGACGGGGACGGCTCCTCGGACTCCGCAACGCCGCCTCTGGCCTGACACTCATCGTGGTCGCTGGGGTGGGTGGTTATTTCATCGATCGGTACGGATTCCCGGGCGGCTACGGCTACACCTTTCTGGCTGGATTTGCATTGACCTCGCTCGGCCTGGCGATCTTCGCCCTGCTCCGAGAGCCCGTGTCGCGGGAGCTTCGGGAATCGGCACCGGTGATGGAGCGGGTGCAGGCGATCCCCGGTCTGCTGCGGGAAGAGGACAACTTCCGCCGGTTCTTGATGGCGCGTCTTCTCGCGACGGCGGCGCGGGGGGCCATCCCCTTCTACGTGATCTTCGTCGCGGCGCGCTTCGGGATCTCCGGCCAGCGGCTTGCGGTCCTCACCATTGCCTTCACGGTCGCACAGTCGTTGAGCGGTCTGGCCTGGGGGCTCATGGCCGATCGCAGGGGGTTCCGCGCCGTGTTTGTCGGGGCGCTGCTCGTCTGGATCGCCGGAACCGTCCTGCTCATCGCCCCATCGGTTCAGGTGATGTACGCCGTCTTCCTGCTCGTCGGGATCGGG
>DAOUZG010000288.1 GCA_030665705.1 Deltaproteobacteria bacterium
GGGTCGATGTGGACCCGGGTCTTCGGCGCGACGCTCCACGGCGTCGAGGGAGTCTTGGTCTCGGTCGAGGTGGAGGCTGGGCAGGGGCTTCCGACTTTCCAGATCGTCGGACAGGCTGACAGTGTGGTCCGGGAGGGCCGAGACCGCGTGCGCGCCGCGTTTCGCGCTTCCGGTCTCGAGTTCCCGCTCGGGCGCGTCACCGTCAACCTCGCTCCAACCGAGCTCCCCAAGGCAGGGCCGGGGCTCGACCTCGCCATTGCAGTGGCGTTGGCGGCAACGCGCGGGGGCGCACCTCCGGCGCGTCTCGAAGGCACCCTGCTGCTCGGGGAGCTCGGACTCGACGGGTCCATCCGGCCCATCCGCGGCGTCCTCCCACTCGTCGCCACCGCGCAGCAAGGGGACCTCGAACTGGCCATAGTTCCCGAGGCGAGCCTCGATGAGGCCTCCGTCTGCCCCAACATTCAGACGCGGGGCGCGCGGGACCTGGCCTCAGTCCTCGCCTTCCTCCGGGGTGAGGGGACCCTCGACGAGCCCGGGGCCCGCCATCGCGTCACGGCCCCCCCACCCCGGCCGCTCCGCGACCTCGGGGAGGTGCGGGGGCAGGAGCCTGCGAAGCGCGCGCTGGAGATCGCGGCAGCGGGGGGGCACAACCTCCTGCTTGTCGGACCGCCGGGAAGCGGGAAAACCCTGCTGGCACAGTGTCTGGTGGGGATCCTGCCCGACCTGTGCTTCGACGAGGCCCTCGAGACGACCCGGATCCACAGTGTCGCGGGAACGCTCGGGAAAACGCCGCTGCTCCAGCGCCCCCCCTTCCGAGCTCCCCACCACACGGCTTCCGAGGTGGGGCTGATCGGGGGTGGGAGACCACTCCGCCCCGGGGAGCTCTCTCTCGCCCACCGCGGAGTGCTCTTTCTCGACGAGCTCCCCGAGTTCAAGAGACATGCGCTCGAGGCGCTGCGTCAGCCGCTCGAAGAGGGCGAGGTCCGGATCGTGCGCGCGCACGGGGCGCTCCAGTTTCCGGCCCGCTTTCAGCTCGTCGCCGCCATGAACCCCTGCCCCTGCGGGTACCGCGGTGAGCCGGCACGCGAATGTACGTGCGATGACGCGAGCGTCCGACGGTACCGCTCGAAGGTCTCGGGCCCCCTCCTGGACCGGATCGACCTGCACGTCCCGGTTCCCCCGGTTCCGTGGGAAGCACTGACAAGGGGACCGAATCCGGGTGTCTCCGAGAGCACTCTCGTACAGAGCCGCGTGGTGGAGGCGCGTCGCCGCCAGGCCCGCCGCTACGCGGGAAGGTCATGCCGACTGAACGGGGAGATTCCGGGCGAGCTCCTCCGCTCGCTGAGCCCTCTCGGACAGGATGCGCACCGACTCCTCGCCCACGCCGCCGACCGTCTGGGTCTGAGCGCGCGCTCACTCGTGCGCGTCATGCGAGTCGCGCGCACGGTCGCGGATCTGGAGGATCGCGAGAAAGTGGACGGCGCCCACGTGGCCGAGGCGATCGGCTATCGCCTCCTCGACCGACGGCCCTCCAGGTCTTAGTGGGTGGTCACGGGGCCGTGGGTTCGTATCGGATTAGGACGCGCGAGCGGTCCTCGAACCCCTTCTTGAAGCGCGACTCCCACTTTCCCCACTCGTCGGGGTACTTCTTTCCGAACGCCGCCACCATGCGGTCGAGCGCCGCTCGGTCCGGCTCCTCGCGCGCGTGCGCCTGGAACGTCGGACCCTCGCGAAAGCGATCCTGCACGCTTCGGCCCCGGCCGAAGTCGCCCACCCAGATCCGACCTCGCTCGCGGCCGCTCGCGAGCGCACGGGCTTTCCAGGTCGTGCGCGCCGTGCTGATCAGGACGTCCCCCTGGTCGAACAGGAACCACACCTCCCCGTGACACCGGCTCTCGCGCCCATCGGCATGGAGCGGAGAGATGTAGACGAGGGGGCTCTCGCCGAGCGCTTCGCGAGTTCCCTCCGGAAGCTCGTACTCCTCGGCTCCCCAAACCCGAGACGAGGGGAGAATCAGCGTACCGAGCAGGAGGCCGGTCCCCTTCAGGACTTCGCGTCGTCGGATGACCCCCATCAGCATGGTCGTGCTACCTCACGTGCTGGCGGAAGAAGCGTAGGGTGCGCTCCCACGCATCCCGTGCTGCCTCCGCGCTGTAGGCATCGGGCGGCCCGGGCCGCGTAAGGTACCCCTTCGCCGTGGAGCCGTTCGCAGCGAACTCCACCATCTGACCGGGCATGCGTTCCCCTCCTCTGCCGGTTGAAGCTCGGGAGTTTACCCGGAACGGCTCGCCTCGCGAGCCGTGCGGCGGGAGCGACGGGGCGTGCGCCTCGCGAGTAGTACGAGAAAGAGCGGGATCTCGCGACGCGCGCGGCCTTCCGCGGTGAACCGCTTCCCCTCGGCTACGTGGTCGCTCACCGGTTCGACGAGGTCCTCGACAAGAAAGCCGGCTGCTCGGAGGTCTCCAAAAAGCCGCTCCAGGGGCCAGTGGAACGAGAGAACGGTCTGGGTCGGGTCCTCCCCGCGTCGCGCCTCAATGGGGTGAGAGGAGCGATAGCGGTCGACTCGGCGGAACTGGATCTCGCGGTCAGGGTCCGAGCCCCAGAAGGTCGAGCCGGGAATCCGGAAGCAGGGGTGGTGGAGGGCCAGAACGAGGCCCCCCCCAGGCTTGAGGGCGCGCGCGGTGTTCCGGAAGACCCGCTCGGGCTTCTCCAGCGCCTGGAGCGAGAGAACGAGAGTCGCTGCATGAAA
>DAOUZG010000160.1 GCA_030665705.1 Deltaproteobacteria bacterium
GCGTTTCCCGCGGCCGAGGCGCCGGGCTCGCAAGGCGCGCGAGCGAGGCATATCAGTCGTTATTCCGAGCGAGTGCAACGCCGCGAGCACGGATGCAACGGCCGCCGGGAATGCAAGCGAACTTCCGGGACAGGACACTAGCTTCATGAAACCGGACGAATCGGCTGCGTTCCGGACTCACGGCACCCTGGTTCAGGTGGGGAGTGTGGGGGTGCTGCTCCTCGGGCGAAGCGGCATCGGAAAGAGCGAGTGCGCCCTGGAGCTGGTGATGCGCGGTCACCGCCTGGTGGCCGACGATCTGGTCCTGGTGGCCTATACCGAGGAGGGGGGCACCATCGGATGGAGCCCTGCGCTGGTGCGTCACTACCTGGAGCTGCGCGGGGTGGGGATCGTCCACATCCCGAGCCTGTTCGGGGGGTCCGCCGTCATGGATGAGGGGCCCATCGACCTGGTCGTGCAGCTCGCCGTCTGGCAACCCGAGGAGGTCGACCGCATCGGCCTGGACCAGCGCACGTACAAGCTCGGCGAAGTCGACGTGGCCTCGTATCACCTGCCGGTCGCCCCGGGGCGGAACGTGGCGACGCTGGTCGAGGTGGCCGCTCGCACGCTCGCACTGCAACGCGAGGGGCGTAGCGTCGTTGCCGAGCTCGAAGACCGTGTGTTGTCCCAGCTCCGGGGGAAGCGCTCGTGACGAACTCGGCGCTCCTCGTCGTGGTCTCGGGACTCTCGGGCGCGGGCCGGACGACGGTCATGAAGGCGCTCGAAGACGTGGGTTTCTACTGCGTCGACAACCTGCCGGTTGTTCTTCTGGAGCGATTCGTGGAGCTGTTTTCCGACGGTGCGAGCCGGATCGCGGTCGTCATCGATGTGCGCGAGCGAGCCTTCCTGGAAGCGTTTCCGGATGTGTACGCGCGCCTGCGAAGGCGCGGGATCCCCACCGAGCTCTTATTCCTCGAAGCCTCCGATGAGGTGATCGAGCGACGCTACGACGAGACGCGTCGCGTCCATCCGGCCGGGGCGGGGGGGCCGATCCCCGAGAGCATCGCGGAGGAGCGACGCCTCCTCTCCCCGATTGCAGCCCTGGCGGATCTGGTGGTCGAGACGACCTCGATGAGCGTCCACGACCTGAAGCGGTTCGTGGCTCGGCGTTACACCGGGGCGGACCGGAGCGGGCCGATCGAGGTCGAGCTTCTCTCGTTCGGCTTTCGCTACGGGGTCCCGGAGGTCGTCGATCTCATGGTGGACGTGCGGTTTCTGCCCAACCCGAACTTCGAACCTTCCCTCCGGGATCAGACCGGTCTCGACGGCGAGGTAGCTCGGTACGTTCTCGAGCAGCCCCGGACGAGCGAGTTCCTCGACCGGCTCCTGGCCTTCCTCCGCTTTCTGATTCCACTTTACGAGGAGGAGGGAAAGGCCTACCTCACCATCGGGATCGGCTGCACGGGTGGCCAGCATCGGTCGGTCTCCGTGGTGGAGGCCCTGGAAGAGCGGCTGGGTGTGCCTAACATCAAGTTGAGGGTCCGGCATCGGGACGTGGACCGTCATCGGAGGGTCGAGACGTGATCGGCGTGGTCATCGTCACCCACTACCATCTTGCGGAAGAGTTTCTCCAGGCGCTTCGCCTCATCGTGGGTGAGGTCAACAACCTCATGGCTGTTGGTCTCGATCCCTCCACCAGCCCTGAGGAGATGCGCGATCAGATCGACAAGGCCGTCCGTGAGGTGGATCAGGGGCAGGGCGTCCTCATGCTCGTCGACATGTTCGGCGGAACCCCCTCGAACCTGTGCCTCTCGTTCCTCGAGGAGGACCGCATCGAGGTGGTCACGGGGTTGAACCTGCCCATGCTCGTCAAGGTCGTGCAACTCAAGGAGCCCATGCCGATCCAGGAGATCGCAGCCCTGATTCGCGAGTACGGCCGTCGAAACATTCGAGTCGCCAGTGAGCTGCTGGCTGGGAACGACCGGGAAGAGGGGGGAGAGTAATGCGCAAGGAAGCCGAGTGCGTCATTCAGAACGAGCTCGGCCTCCACCTGCGGGCAGCTGCCGCGTTCGTCAAGGTGGCCGACCGGTTCCAGAGCGATATCTCGATGTTTCGAGACGAGGACGAGGCAAACGGCAAGAGCATCATTGCGCTGGTGACGTTGGCTGCTTCCCGAGGCACCGCCGTACGGATCGTCGCAGATGGACCCGACGCGGACGACGCGGTCGCTGCGCTCACCCACCTGATCCAGGTAGACTTCGGCGAGGACTCGTGATGGCCCCCGACGCCGAGCGAACGGGCGTCGCAGCCTCCCCCGGTATCGCAATCGGACCCGCCTACGTGGTTCGGCGGGAACGCCTGATCATTCCCGAATACCGGATCTCCGAGGCGCACGTCTCCTCGGAGATCGAACGGCTCGAGGCCGCGTTCCAGGAGACGCGCAAGGGCTTGGCCGAGATCCGCTCGGGAATGGAAGCGACGGGCCTGCTCGGCAACATCTTCGACGCGCAGTTCCTCTTTCTCGAGGATCCGACCCTGAGGGAGCAGACCGCACGCCGAATCCGTGAGGAGCATCTCAATGCGGAATGGGCGCTCCAGCGTGAGCTGAACCGCCTCGAGGCGTTGTTCGAGTCGATCGGGGACCCCTACATCCGCGAGCGACGAACGGACATCGGCTTCGTCGTGCGGCGCGTGCTCCAGGCGCTCATGGGGCGGGAGCCGAGAGGGCTCAGGGGGATGCCGGAGGGGGTAATCGTCGTAGCGGACAACCTCGCGCCGGCCGACGTAGCGCAGGTCAAGGCGGGTCAGGTGGCGGGCTTCGTGACGGAGGCGGGCTCGCGAACCTCGCACGTCGCGATCATGGCGCGCAGTCTCGAGATTCCGGCGGTGGTGGGCATCGGGGCGGGTCTCGTGGAGCAGGTCCCCGACGGGGCGCAGCTGTCCGTCGACGGACGCACGGGTGAGCTCTGGATCGAGCCGCCCCCGGAGGTGCTCGAGGAGTTCGAGCAGCGCCGCCGCCAGTTCCTGCTCCTGGCTCGGCACCTGCTGCGCTACGCCGACCTCCCCGCCGAGACGCGCGACGGGGTGCGCGTGTTCCTGCACGCGAACATCGGGGTTCGCGAGGAGGTGCCGGACTGTCTCCGATACGGCGCCGAGGGGATCGGACTGTACAGGACCGAGTTCCTCTTCATGAACCGGGCGGCCCTACCCGACGAGGAGGAGCAGTTCCAGGCCTACCGGGAGATCCTGGAAGCGGTCGCGCCTCGCAGCGTCGTGATCCGTACACTCGATCTGGGCGGAGACAAGCTTCCTTCCCACGTGGCGCTTCGTGGGGAGGCCAACCCGGCCATGGGCATGCGCGGAATCCGGCTCTCTCAGCGACGGTGCGAGGTATTCCGCATTCAGCTTCGGGCGATGCTTCGAGCCAGCGCCTACGGACGGCTGCGCGTCCTGCTTCCGATGGTCTCCAGCCTCGAGGAGTTCGACTTCGGCCGCGACGAGCTGGATGCGGTGCGTCAGGAGCTGGACCGGCGTGGCGTTCTGATGGGGGACGAGGTCGAGCTGGGCGTGATGGTGGAAACCCCGGCCGCCGCGATGATCGCCGAGCTCCTGGCTCGACGCGCCGACTTCCTCTCCATCGGGACGAACGACCTGCTGCAGTACACGCTCGCGGTGGATCGCGGCAACGAGCACGTAGCGTACCTGTACGAGCCCTTGCATCCCGGACACCTCCGGTTGATCGAGCGCATCTGCCAGGCGGGTCGTCGCGCAGGGGTGGCCGTCGGAATGTGCGGTGAGATGGCCAACGACCCGCTCCACTGCTGGATCCTGCTCGCCCTCGGCATCGGGGAGCTCTCGATGGCTCCCTCTTCCATTCCGTTGATCAAGAAGATCATCCGTGAGTCCACCGTGGAGGAGGCGCGCGAGCTCTACGCGGAGGTGCTCGATCTGGGGAGCGCCGAAGAGATCCGAAAGGTTGCAGCCAACGCTCTCTCGCGGCGGTTTCCGGTCGAGTTTGAGCAGATCGTCCCGAAGGGGTAGCATTCGGGCTCCGCGGGGTCGCCGAACGGAGGGAAGGATTGGTCTATGGCTTGTAAGCTGTTCACCTCGGAGTCGGTGTCGATGGGGCACCCGGACAAGCTCGCCGACCAGATCTCGGATGCGGTTCTGGACGGCTTTCTCGCCGGGGATGTCGACAGCCGGGTCGCCTGCGAGACCGTGCTCAAGACCGGATTCGTCCTGGTCACCGGCGAGGTGACGAGTCGGGTCTCGATCGACGTCCCGGCCGTGGCCCGCGGGGTCATCCTCGATGCGGGGTACGATGACTCGCGGCTCGGGATCGACGGAGCCAACTGCGCCGTTCTCGTGGCCTTGGAGAAGCAGTCTCCCGACATCGCGCAGGGAGTGACCGAAGGGGAGGGACTGTTCAAGGAACAGGGCGCGGGCGATCAGGGGATGATGTTCGGCTTCGCGTGCGACGAGACCGACGAGCGGATGCCCCTCCCCATTACCCTGGCACACCGGCTGGTGCGTCGACAGGCGGATCTACGCCGCTCCGGAGAGCTCGCATTCCTGCGTCCCGATGCCAAGTCGCAGGTCACCGTCGAGTACCTCGGCGATAGACCGGTGCGCATCGAGGCGGTGGTGATGTCGACCCAGCACGACCCCGATGTCGACCACGCCGAGCTCAAATCGTCGGTGATCGAACACATCATCCGGCCCTGCGTGGCAGCCGAGCTGCTAGACGACGACACACGCTTCTACATCAACCCGACCGGGCGGTTCGTGATCGGCGGGCCCGCCAGCGATTCGGGGCTCACGGGTCGCAAGATCATCGTGGACACCTACGGCGGAATGGGGCGACACGGAGGGGGTTCCTTCTCCGGCAAGGACCCCAGCAAGGTGGACCGGTCAGCCTCGTATGCGGCGCGCTGGGTGGCCAAGAACCTCGTGGCTGCCGGCGCTGCTTCACGGGTCGAGGTGCAGGTCTCCTACGCGATCGGGGTCGCGGAGCCGCTGTCGATACACGTGGAGACGTTCGGAACCGGGCTCGTCGAGGAGAACCGAATCATCCGGGCGATCCGAAAGCGGTTCGACCTGACCCCGAAGGGGATCATCAAGTCACTCGACCTGCTTCGCCCCATCTACCGGAAGACGGCCTGC
>DAOUZG010000235.1 GCA_030665705.1 Deltaproteobacteria bacterium
CTCCGCGCCTCCGTCGACCGCACCCACGACGCGGCTCCGGTCCACCTCGACGCCGTCGAGACGAACCTTCGCGGCGTTCCGGCTATCCACCATGAAGGTTCGCGTGACGGTGAGGCCCGGTGTGCCGGCGTCCACGAGGAAGAGGGTCAAGCCGTGGCGGTCTCGGACCTCTCCGGACGTGCGGGTGAGAACCACGAGCTGGTCGGCCACGTGGCCGTCGAGCACGAAGGTCTTCTCGCCGGTGATCCGGTAGCCCTGCCCCCCGGGCTCGGCACGTGTCGAAACGCGGTAGGGGTCGTAACGCCCAGCCTCCTGATAGGCGAGGGCGAGGATCCGGTCCCCCTCACAGACGCTGGGCAGCACGTCCTTCTTCTGCGTCTCGTTTCCTCCGAGGAGAATCGCACTCCCCCCGAGCAGTACGGTCGACACGAGCGGGTGTGCCATCAGGGTTCGACCGGTCTCCTCCAGCACCACACCGAGCTCCGCATACCCGAGGCCGGCGCCGCCGAGCTCCTCGGGAACGACGATTCCAGCCCAGCCCAGCTCCGCCATCTCCTTCCAGAGCGATCGAGAAAAGCCGGTGGCATCCTTCGTGTTCCGCAGCTCCCTGAGCGCGGCGACCGGCGAACGCTCCCGGACGAACTCCCGCGCCGTCTCCTGAATCATCTCCTGCTCTTCGGTTAGAACTAACGGCATGGTGTCACCTCAATCGGGCAGGCCAAGCACACGCTTGGCGATGATGTTGAGCTGGATCTCGGAGGTCCCCCCCTCGATGGAGTTCCCGCGTGAGCGGAGCCACTCGCGCGCGAGCTGAAGCTCCTCGGGTGTGAAGCCCTCCCCTTCCCAGCCGAGCCCCTGAACGCCGGCCAGGCAGACCATGAGCTCGCGGCGACGCTTGTTGAGCTCGGTCCCGTAGAGCTTGAACATCGAGCTCTCCGCTCCCGGACCGCGCCCGGCTTTGGCCGAGTCGGCGGAGCGTCGAACCGTCAGCCCGAAGCACATGCTGTCCATCTCCGCCTGTGTGATCCGGTCACGCAGGACCGGATCGGTGAGCGGCCCCTCCGCGCAGTCGAGGTAGCGGCGCGTCAGCTCGACAAGCCCGACGCCGCGTGCACCCATGCCTCCGAATCCCATCTGGGAGATCATCGCCCGCTCGTGCTGCAGCAGTTGCTTGGCAATCGTCCAGCCCTGTGTCGGCTTTCCGACGAGGTTTTTTGCGGGAACGCGCACGTTTTCGAAGAAGACCTCGCTGAAGGGCGACTTGCCGCTTATGAGCTCGATGGGTCGAACCGAAATCCCCGGCGACTCCATGTCGATCAGCAGGAAGCCGATCCCCTCACGCTTGGGCAGGCTGGGGTCGCTCCGAATGAGGCAGAAGATCCAGTCCGACGAGTCCGCGTACGACGTCCAGACCTTCTCCCCGTTCACGACGTACTCGTCCCCCTCGAGCTCCGCTCGCATCTGCAGGCTCGCGAGGTCGGAGCCGGCGTTGGGCTCCGAGTAGCCCTGGCACCAGCGGATCTCCCCTCGGACGATCTTGGGAATGTGCTCCTGCTTCAGCCCCTCGCTCGCGTACTCGAGCAGCACCGGACCGAGCATCGAGACCCCGAAGCTCATCAGGGCCTGCCGGCAGCCGAGCCGCCGCAACTCGTCCTGCAGGATCCTCGCCTCCTCCTTCGAAAGGCCACCCCCGCCGTACTCCTTCGGCCCGGTGGGCGCGGTCCAGCCGCGCTCGGCCACTCGATCCAGCCACAGCTTGGCGTCGGGGCTGGGATAAACCGCACGTCGCCCCCCCCAGACGACTTCCTCGTCGCTCTTCGTGGGGGTTCGCATCGACGCGGGACAGTTCTCCTCCAGCCACTGACGCGTCTCCTGTCGAAACTTCTCGAGCTGCTCCACGGGCCCTCCTCCCCAAAAATCCGCTCAGAGCATACACCAGGAGGGGGGTTGGTTTTTTCGGGAACCGGGAGCGAGCCAGACAGGGGGATTTACAGACGACGGTCGGAAGGGCATAAAGGCTACGCATGCGGTTCCTGCGCCGACTCCTCGGAGACACGACCGCACCGGACGATTCGCGGGAGACCGAGACGGTCCGGCGAATCTCTGCGGAGCTCGACGCACTGCCCAAGCGGGACGCACAGCTTCTCGCAGCCTTTTCCTACGTGCTCACACGCGTGGCCCTCGCAGATCGGAACATCTCGGAGGAGGAAGCGAGGGAGATGGAGCGGGTCGTCCAGGAGTTCGGGGGTCTTCCACCGGAGCGCGCGGAGCTGGTGATGCGCCTCGCCACACTTCAGGCCAGCGAGAAGGGCGCGACCGAGAATTACCTGGTGACACGCGAGTTCCGCGAGCTCGCAACGCGTGAGGAGCGGATCGGGCTGGTGAGGTGTCTGTTCGCCGTCGCTGCTGCCGACCACGAGATCTCCGAGGTGGAGAACCAGCAGATCTTCCAGGCGGCAGCCGAGCTCGGTCTTACGCGCCAGGAGGTGGTAGCGATCCGCCAGGCCTTCCGGGAGCACCTGGCGGTCCTCCGAAACCTACCCCGAGGCTGAGTTGTCCTCGGAGAGGCAAGCGCGCCCGTGCCGGGCCGCTCGTTGACCGCGGCCGCCTTTGGGGCCCTCGGGCGTGCCCGCGAGGTCCGTCGGTGAGCCGCACCCGGGCGGTCTTCTTCGACCTAGGGGGGACCCTGTACGACTACGCCACCTTCGAGCCGGGTAACCGGGAGGCGCTGGTAACGCTCGCACGCTGGGCAGGATCCGCGGCCCCGAACGAAGAGATCTTCGAGTCACACCGATCGGCGTTGCGGGAGGTCTTCCACAGATACCTTCCGAAGCCGTTCTACCTGCACCGGGACCTCTTTCGCGACGTTCTCCTCGGAATGGCGAAGCGGCTCGAAGTCTCACTGAACGAAGAACTCCTCGGCCGTTATCGGGAGCTCCAGCGCCGTAACCAGGAGCGGGACTTCAGGCTGCGGGAAGGGGCCGTGGAGATGCTGAACGCCTTGCGGGGCCGCCGTCTCCACCTCGCGATCGTGAGCAACATCGATGAGGACCAGCTTGGGCAGCTTGTCGAGCTGGGCAAGCTCCACGAGGTTTTCGACGATCTGCTGTCGAGCGAGGCGGCACGCGCCTGCAAGCCGAACCCCGCAATCTTCGAGGAGGCGCTCCGGCGCGCCGGGTGCGCAGCCGAGGAGGCACTCTTCGTCGGGGATTCCGTGCCTCAAGATATCGAGGGTGCGAACCGGGTGGGGATCCCGTCCGTCCTGCTCTGGCACCGTGGCGACCAAGGTCCACCCGAGGGGGAGCCGAGGCCGCGCCACGTCATTCGCCGCATCGGGGAGGTTCGGGAGATCACCGAACGAGGATGACCCGGACGAGGCGGGGCTAACGAGCGGACTGGCTCCGCTCGGGTCCTGAAGCGCGCGAGTCGAGCCCTCGGAAGACCCAGGACGGCTTTAGCCCGCCTGGTGAGAAATCCGGGCTAGCGCTTTCGCCGTCCGAAGGTCCCGGCGCGCGCCTCTC
>DAOUZG010000006.1 GCA_030665705.1 Deltaproteobacteria bacterium
GGGAACGATTCGACCTCGTCCTTGATACCAGTAGTAGATGAGGGCGCGGTCGCCGCTGTAAGCAACCTCGAGCCGGTTCACGAGGATGTCCGAGCTGAATCCGGGCATTGGGACTCGGTCTCTCCGGGCTATGTACCACCCGTTCGCGGGCAGGCAGTGCTGAGGGCTGTGAATGATGCTGCCCCGACGCTGGCTCTCGTGAAAGCCGATGTAGACGTTGATTCGGCGTCCATCCTGCACGTACTCCCGGGAAAGGTAGTCGGTGAGGTCGAGCCGCCGCAGGGCCTCGTTGCTTACGGGAGCATGGCGTCCGATGTAGCCCGCAACCTTCCGCGGAAAGTACTCGAACGAGCGGCGCTCGGGCACGATGTCCGTGCGGCCGAGGAGCAACCCGCCGATGGCGAAGAGCGCCACGAGTCCCGCGAGGACCTGCCACCGGCGCGTTGGGCTCACGAGGGTCCTGCCGCGTCTCCGCCGCTCTTCGAACCGTCCGGCACCAGCCGGATCACGGCAAAACCCAAAGCGGCGAGAAGCGCGAAGGCGAGTGCGAACATCGCAAAACCTTCGAACGTATGGTAGTAGCCGGTTGCCACTGCGAGCCCGTAGTGATAGGCGAGGTACCCTGTGCCTGTTACCCGAAACGCATTCACGAGGATCGCGATCGGAAGGGACGCACCGACAATCAGTATCCTCTGAAGCCAACCCCGTCCGAAGAAGTAGGCGAAGACCACGCCAACGGTCACCAGGGCCTGAAGCGACCGGAGGCCACTGCAAGCCTCGGCCACCTCGAGCTGGGTATGCGGTAGATGGATCACGTTCCCCTCCCGCACGATCGGAACGCTGACCCAGAAGAGGACCTGCTCCGCCACCTCGGATGCGAAGACCTGAAGAGGAAAGGCGATCTGGATGAAGACGAAGCGCGGGGGCGGAATCGCCAAGAGCAGGAACAACACGGGGAAGGCGAGCTGCCATGCCCAGGCCCGGCCCCCGATCCACAAGATTCCCCCGAGGAGCAGCGGCACCGCGCTGAGTCGCGGCAAGAAGTTCACCCCACCCAGCATGCCCACGAGATAGAGCAGCAAGGCAAGCAAGATGAAGAGGAGTCCCCACCAGCTTCGTTCCACGGGCAGCGACCGGAAGACGTGTCGACGGTCCCAGACGAAGTAGAGCGCCAGCGGTGCGATGAGAAAGCCATGCGAATAGTTGTCGTCCGACCCCCAGATCTCGGCGAGGGACATCAACTCCGGATCGGCGTCGTAGACGAGAATCGGGTAGAAGACCCAGGCGGTGAGCCCGAGCGTTAGGAGCGGCCACGCCCACTTCTGCAAGCGAGCTGCCGGTGAGGGCGCAGCTGCCCAGACCTCTGTCGCCCGATTCACGCTGTTGCCTCCTTCAAGTCTCGTGCCGCGACGCCTTCCCGGAGAAGGGCTGATGCCGGGCGGTTAGCCGGGAATCGCCCATCCCAACCGCGGGAGGGTACCGAAGCTCCGTCCAACTAGAGCCGCTCCCAGTCCTCGACGCCCTGGCCCCTGGAGGCCTGGGACTCTCCCGAGCGGCCCGCTTCGGGGGCCTCCTCTCCCGGCCTGGGGGGTTCTCCGGGCCCCGGAGAGCCGTTCGTAGGGGTCTCCCCCCCCGGGCGTCTCCTGTTGGGTAAGATTTTTCCCATATGGGGAGGGTAAGTAAATATATTCCCCATAGTGGGAATGCAGGGTCCTAGGCGTTCCCGAGAAATTTCCGCCTTCCTGGCTCTCGGGGGCTGTTTTGCCCGGGAATTCCGTTGGCACGCTTGTCGCACCGTGCCTGGGTTGGACGCAAAGGCCCGAGGAAAGAGAATATGCAAGACGCGCGTAAGCTGCTGATAGTAGAGGACGACCCGAGCGTTCGAGAGATGCTCGTGACGCTGGGAAAGAGGCTCGGATACGAGGTCCGGGCGGTCGCCTCGGGCGAAGAGGGGCTCACAGCCTTCAAGAACGGCAAGCCCAGCCTCGCGGTTCTCGATGTGGTGCTTCCGGGTCTGGACGGTCTGGAGACCCTGAAGCTCCTCAAGGCGATCGACCCCCACATCCCGGTCGTGATGCTGTCGGGATACGGTCAGACGCGCACGATCGTGGAGGCGGTCAAGCTCGGGGCGGCGGACTTCCTACGCAAGCCCTTCGAGCCGGAGGAGCTCGAGCTCGCGTTCGAGAAGGCCCTCGAGAAGAAGCGGCTCGAGCGGGAGGTCGCATTCCTTCGCAGCCGCACTCCGAAGGGGCCGATGGACCGGCAGCCGCTCCTGCTGCTCGGGGACAACCCGAAGATGCGTGAGGTCGAAGAGGTCATCGACCAGGTCTCGGACACGGACATCACCATCCTGGTTCGTGGTGAGAGCGGAACCGGGAAAGAGCTCATCGCACGCAGCCTGTTCGAGCGCTCGGGCCGCAGTGCGAAGCCCTTCGTCAAGGTGAACTGTGCGGCCCTGCCTTCGGAGCTGCTCGAGAGCGAGCTGTTCGGTTTCGAGAAGGGGGCGTTCACCGGGGCGCAGCGTCGGAAGCTCGGGAAGTTCGAGTCTGCAAACGGCGGGACGATCTTCCTCGATGAGATCAGCGAGATGCACCCCAACCTGCAGGCCAAGCTACTGCAGGTCCTCCAGGACGGCGAATTCTCCCGGCTGGGAGGGGAGGGGGACGTCCAGGTAGACGTCCGGGTGATCGCTGCCACAAACCGAAACCTGGAGGCAGCGGTCCGGGAAGGGGCGTTTCGCGAGGACCTCTTCTACCGGCTCAACGTAGTAACGATCTTCATTCCGCCCCTCCGCGAGCGAACTGATGAGATTCCGCTCCTAGCGGAACATTTTCTCCGCCGGTACAGCCGGGAGTACGAGCGGGAGTACCATACGATCTCCGAGACGCTGCTCGAGGCGTTCATGCCATACCACTGGCCCGGCAACATCCGCGAACTCGAGAACATGGTGAAGCGGATGGTCGTACTGGGTACGGAGCAACCCGTGCTCCAGGAGATCGCTGCGCGGTCTTCGCAGGTTCAGACCTCCTCAGCCGCCGTCGCGGACGTTCCCGAGCTGGAGCAGTTCGTCAGGGGTGAGGTGGACCGCGTCAACCTCAAGCGGATTGCACGCCGCGCGGCCCAGGAGGCGGAGCAACGGGTCATTGAAAGGGTGCTTCATCGCACCCGGTGGAACCGGAAGGAGGCGGCCGAGATCCTGCAGATCAGCTACAAGGCGCTGCTCTACAAGATGAAAGAGGCGGATCTCGCGAGCGCCTCCTGAGGACGTTCCGAGGCTTCGCCCAGGGAGGTCGAACGCGATGAGATCCCGACGCCCTAGCTTGCTGCCCCTCCTGCTCCTGGTCTCCACGGCCCTCCTTCCCGCCTGTCGGACGACGCTGAGAGCGCTCCCCTCTCCGGAAGAGCTCGAGAGCCAGGCCGTCGAGGCCTTCCAGGAGTACCGGATCGGCCCGACCGACGTCCTCCAGATCAGCGTCTGGAAGAGCCCCGAGCTTTCGGTGCCCGAGGTGGCCGTGCGGCCGGATGGGAAGATCTCGTTCCCGCTGCTCGATGATGTCCACGCCGCCGGCCTTACCCCGAACGAGCTCAAGGCGATCCTGACCGAGCGGCTCTCGGAGTACATCCTGGCGCCGACGGTCACGGTCGTGGTGCGTCAGATCAACTCCAAGGCCGTCTACGTGATCGGTGAGGTCCAGCGCCAGGGAGCCCTCTCTCTCCGGGCGGATATGCGGGTGATCGATGCCCTGGCCATGGCGGGTGGATTTCGCCCCTTTGCGGACCGCTCTTGGGTTAAAGTCATCCGAAACCGGAATAGCGAGGGGCCGATCGAGTTCCGGTTCAACTACGACAGGTTCGTGGAGGGGAAAGACCTCGAGCAGAACATTCTGCTCCTCCCGGGAGACAAGGTTGTTGTGCCGTAGAGCGAATTGGACCCTCTGGGTCGGAGTGGGGCTGCTCCTGCTGGGCGCGGGGACGGCCCAGGCCCGGAAGCATCTCCGCGTCACACCTGGGATCGACGTTCGGCAACAGTTCGACTCCAACATCAACTACCGAGAGCACGACCCGGAGTCGGACGTCGTGACGGTCATCACCCCGACGCTCGAGCTCTCCTATGAGGGGGAGCGGGGTTACGCCAAGGCTAAAATGGGGCTGCGATCCCGCAGCTACTGGCGCAACTCGGAGCTGAACGCGGTAGACCGGTTCGGCCAGCTCGACCTCGAGCGGCTGCTGAGCCCGAGGCTGGCAGTCATGGCCAGCGGGAGGCTCGCCTTCTACCCCAATCGCGACGCCGTGGAGGACGGTAGTGGGCAGGAGTTGATCGGGGATCGGCCAGACTACTTCCGCCAGGACTTCTCCGGCGGGTTCCGGTACGCCCTCGATCCACTCTCCACCCTGACGGTGGCCGCTGGATCCCACAGCGTTGACTACGATCAGGGCGACAGCAGCAACAGGTTTTCTCAGCGAGACCTGAACACCATCGAGGCGTCCGCGGTGTACGTCCGCCAGGTCTCCGAGCGCGATGAAGCCGGGCTGAGCCTGCGGTTTTCGCGTGATGACTTCGACGAGGTCAGGACGTCCTTCGCAGGCACCGGGGAGGAGACGAACCGGACGGTTTCCGCAGTGCTGCACTGGGCACGGGAGTGGACGCGCGTGTGGTCGAGCCGCGTAGCGGCGGGTGCGCGTAGCGTGCGGCTCGAGGACGACGGGATTCCCGGGCTCGTCGTGCTCTCCTCTTCGGGCTTGGATCTGAGTCCAACCGACACCTCTTTCGGCTTCATCGGGAACCTCGAGGTGACGCGCCGTACGAAGCGGACGGTCACCACGCTCGGTTACAGCAAGCAGACCACCCCCTCTTCGGGCTATGGCTCCACCGTGGGCGCGGATACGGTCTCGGTCGGCTTCACGGCCCGACTCACCGACCGTCTCGGGCTGGATGCGGGAGGGTTCGCGCAGCAGTACGAGTCGTTGGGTGACACGCTGGGCGTCGTCCGGTTCCCCTACAATCCGACGCCCGGCCGACCGTGTGGTCCGCTCGAGCTCGGCGCCCTGAATAGCCAGCTCGTGTGCGTCGGTCTCACGGACGACGCGATCGACGCAACGGTCCTGGGCGCCCACTTCCAGCTCGGCTGGCGCGTGA
This sequence comes from Deltaproteobacteria bacterium, assembly GCA_030665705.1. Lineage (GTDB taxonomy): Bacteria > Myxococcota_A > UBA9160 > SZUA-336 > SZUA-336 > DAOUZG01. The sequence goes on from DAOUZG010000006.1 coordinate 5,138, forward strand.
ACGGTCATTGGCGCACCTTCCTCCGCTACACGTTCCGCGACCAGACCTCGGAGGGGGAGCGGCCACTGTCCGAGTACACGAACCACCGGGTCATGCTGGGATTCCGTTACGCGATTCCCATCGATCTCTTCTAACGAAGGCCCGACCCCCCAGATCCGAGAGGGAGGAAGCATCCGTGCCTGAACGGCGGCGTGCGCTGATTACGGGGATCACGGGCCAGGACGGCTCCTACCTGGCGGAGCTGCTCCTGTCGAAGGGCTACGCGGTCTACGGGATGGTCCGGCGGTCCAGCACCGAGAGTTTCGAGCGGATCGCCCACATCGTGGATAGCGTCGAGCTGAGACAGGCAGACCTCTTGGACCAGCTCTCGATCGTCAACGTGCTGCGTCAGGTCGAGCCGCATGAGGTCTACAACCTGGCTGCGCAGTCCTTCATCCCGACGAGCTTCGAGCAGCCGCTTCTCACTGGAGAATTCACCGCGCTCGGCGTGACCCGGATCCTCGAGGCGATCCGGCTCGTGAATCCGGCAATCCGTTTCTATCAGGCTTCGTCGAGCGAGATGTTCGGGAAGGTCCAGGAGACCCCGCAGCGGGAGACGACGCCGTTCCACCCCCGCAGCCCCTACGGGGTGGCCAAACTCTACGGGCACTGGATCACCGTCAACTACCGGGAGAGCTACGGGATCTTCGCAACGTCGGGGATCCTCTTCAATCATGAGTCTCCCCGCCGCGGTAAGGAGTTCGTGACCCGCAAGATCTCCTGGGGGGCCGCGTCGATCGCGCTGGGACTGACCGATTCCCTCGAGCTCGGCAATCTCGACGCGCAGCGCGACTGGGGCTACGCGCCTGAATACGTCGACGCGATGTGGCGGATGCTCCAGCAGGAAACGCCCCGGGATTACGTCATTGGAACCGGCGTGCACCACAGCGTACGGGAGTTCTGCGAGGCCGCGTTCTCGCACCTGGGCCTGGACTACCGGGACCACGTCCGGACCAACACGGCGCTTCTCCGTCCCGCCGACGTTGAGACGCTGCGGGCCAACCCGGGGCTGGCCCGGCGGGAACTCGGCTGGGAGCCCCGGACCTCGTTAGAGGAGCTCGTCCGGATCATGGTCGATGCCGATGTCGACCGGATCCGCACCCAGAAGCCGCCCACACCTGGGTGATCTTGTGCGCGTGCTGGTCACCGGAGGCGCCGGGTTCATCGGGTCCAACCTCGTTGACGCTCTCCTCGCTCGGGGAGACGAGGTTGTCGTCATCGACTCGTTCCACGACTTCTACCCCCGCGAGGTGAAGGAGCGGAACCTGGCGCGCGCGCGCACCCACCCGGCGTTTCGCTCACTCCAGGAGGCGGACATCCGGAACCCCGAGAGGGTGCGGGAGGTCTTCGAGGCTCACTCTCCGGAGGCCGTGATCCACCTGGCTGCCAGGGCGGGGGTCCGGCCCAGCATCGAGGCACCCGACGAGTATACCGACGTCAACATGACGGGGACGGCGGTCATCCTGCGTGAAGCCGCTGCCCGGGGGGTAAGCCGGGTCCTGTTTGCCTCCTCCTCGAGCGTCTACGGGGAGAGACCCCGCGGTCCTTTCGTCGAAGAGATGGACGCCGATCGCCCGATCTCCCCCTACGGCGCAACCAAGCGGGGTGGCGAGCTGCTCGCCTACGCCTGGCACCGCTCCACCGGTGTCCCGACCACGATCCTGCGAATCTTCACGGCCTACGGGCCGCGGCAACGCCCGGACCTCGCGATCCATCGCTTTGCGCGCCGGATGCTCGAGGGCAAGGAGATCCCGGTCTTCGGGGACGGAAGCGCGGAGCGCGACTTCACGTTCGTGGGCGATCTGACCGATGGGATCCTACGCGCGCTCGATCGGTCCGATGGGTTTCGCACCTACAACCTGGGCCGCGGGAAACCGGTTACCGTGAACGAGACGATCGCAACACTAGAGCGTGTTCTCGGAATTTCGGCTCGACGGCAGACGCTACCCCCGCAAACCGGGGACGTTCCGCGAACCTGGGCCTCGATCGAACGAGCGAACCGCGAGCTCGGGTACGAGCCGAGGACCGTGCTCGAGGATGGAATTCGCCGATTCGTCGACTGGCTCCGCGAGGAGGATTCGTGCGAGTCCTCGTGACCGGGGGCGCCGGGTTCATCGGGTCGAACCTCGTGCGGGGCTGTCTCGAGGCCGACTACGAAGTTCGCATCATCGACGATTTCTCGACGGGACGACGCGAGAACCTGACCGGTGTGCGAGAAGACGTCGAGCTCATCGAGGGGAGCGTCACCGATCTGGAGACGGTCCGCGAGGCTTCGGAGAGCTGCGAGGTCGTGTTCCACTTGGCGGCTCTGCCCTCCGTCCCGCTTTCCGTAGAGGATCCGACGCGGACCCACGGGGTCAACGTCACGGGAACCGTTAACGTGCTCGAGGCCGCACGGAAGATCGGGGTGCGGCGCGTGATCTTCGCGAGCTCCTGTGCGATCTACGGGGAGGCTGAACGGCTACCGATTTCCGAAGAGACGCCGCCTCGCCCCCTCTCACCGTATGCCCTGCAAAAGTACGTGAGCGAGGTCTACGTCAGCCGCTACGTCGAGCTCTACGGGCTCGAGGCGGTGATCCTTCGTTACTTCAACGTGTACGGCCCGAATCAGGATCCCGCGTCGACCTATGCTGCGGTGATCCCGCGGTTCCTACGGGCCGTAGCGAAGGGGGAACCTCCAAGCGTGTACGGGGACGGCGCCCAATCGCGCGACTTCGTCTACGTTCGGGACGTCGTGGAGGCGAACCTCGCGGCGGCCCGTGCGCCGGTGGGCGTCTCGGGTGAGCGGTTCAACGTGGGCCGCGGAACCCCGGTCACGGTTCTCGAACTGCTCGATGCGGTGGCGCGGGTGCTGGGACGAGAGGAGGCGTCCCCGGAGCATCAGCCGCCGCGTCCCGGGGATCTACGGCACAGCGTCGCCGATGCGCGGCGGGCGGCCGAACAGCTCGGTTGGCACGCGCGGATGGCGCTCGAGTTGGGTCTCGTGGAGACCGCACGCGCCCTCGCCCTCGCCGGACGGACGGCATCGTGATTCGTATTCTGCTGGCCCGTGTCATCGTTCCGCTCGCCTACATGGCGGGGGTGTTCTTTCTCTCTTCGCTTCCCGGCGCGCAGGTCCATCGCCTGGGGCTCTCGGCTCTCCTGCTGGATTTTGCCCATGTCCCCCTTTTCGCCGGACTGGCGTGGGCTACGCTTTGGGCGGTTACGGGCCCCGTGCGCGTCCGGGTTGCGTGGGTTGCGGCTCTTTGTCTCGCTTTTGCCGTGCTTGACGAGTGGCACCAGACGTTCGTGCCGGGCCGGTTTTTCTCCGGCTGGGATCTGGCTGCGGATTCGCTCGGTATCGGCATCGGGATTGCACTCGGGCTGTGGGCCTGGTCGAGCCAGGCCCTTCGGAAGAGGAAGCCAATCACATGAACATCGCGGTCATCGGAACGGGGTACGTCGGCCTCGTGACGGGCGCGTGCTTCGCCGAGTTCGGAATCAACGTGGTCTGTGTTGACAAAGACGAGGAGAAGATCGACCGACTCGAACGTGGAGAGGTACCCATCTTCGAGCCCGGGCTGGAGGAGATCGTTCGGCGGAACCAGCACCGCGGCAGGCTCACCTTCACGACCGACGCCCGCATGGCGGTTCAGCGCTCCCTCGCCATCTTCATCGCGGTCCCCACACCTCCCCACGAGGACGGGAGCACCGATCTGAGCTACGTGGATGAGGTGGCCAGGACGATCGGGGAGCACCTGAACGGGTACAAGGTGGTCGTTACGAAGAGCACGGTCCCGGTCAAGACGGCCGAGCGCCTCAAGCGTACGATCGGAGAGGCGCGCGCCAGGTCGGGACGCGAGCAGTTCCGCTTTTCCGTGGCCTCCAACCCCGAGTTCCTTCGCGAGGGGAGTGCCGTCGAGGACTTCATGCGACCCGACCGAGTGGTCATCGGGGCTGAGGACGACGAGGCGGTTGCGATCCTGAAGGATCTCTATAGCGCCCTGTACCTGATCGAGGTTCCCCTCGTGATCACCACTGTCGCCTCTGCGGAACTGATCAAGTACGCGTCGAACGCGTTTCTCGCCACGAAGATCTCGTTCATCAACGAGATCGCGAATCTGTGCGAGGCGATCGGTGCAGATGTTCACGATGTGGCGCGAGCGATGGGCCTGGATGGGCGGATCGGGCGCAAGTTCCTGCATCCGGGTCCCGGCTTCGGTGGCTCCTGCTTCCCCAAAGACACCACCTCGCTCGTGCAGTTCTCGAAGGAGTACGGTGTCGAGCAGCGGATCGTGACCGCGGTCTGTGAGGTCAACCGGCTCCAGCGCGATGCGATGGTGCGGAAGATCGAGTCGCTCGTCGGGGATCTCGAGGGGAAGACGCTGGGGGTCCTGGGGCTCTCCTTCAAGCCGAACACCGATGACGTGCGAGAGTCGCCCGCGATCGACGTCATCCTCAAGCTCCAGGAACGGGGTGCCTCCGTTCGGTGTTACGATCCGCAAGCCATGGAGAGCGCCCGTCGGGAGTTGAAGAACGTGTCCTTCTGTACGGACCCTTACGATGCGGCTCGGGGAGCCCACGCGCTCGTCTTGGCCACCGAGTGGAACGAGTTCCGTAAGCTCGATCTGGACCGGCTCCGCGAGGCGCTGGCCGGAGCCGTGATCGTGGACCTCCGCAACATCTACGAACCGGAGGAGATGGCCCGTGCAGGGTTCCGCTACACGGGGGTCGGTCGATAGCGTTGCGCTCGTCGATTCACGCAGTCGTCCTCGCTGGAGGGCCCGGAACGCGCTTTTGGCCGGCGAGCCGTCGGACCCGTCCGAAGCCGTTCGTGGCTCTCCTCGGGGGTGCAACCCTGCTCGAGCAGACACTACGGCGAAGCCGCATGTTCGCGCCTCCAGAGCGTACGTGGGTCGTGGTGGGCGAGCCGCTCCGGGCCCTGGTCCGGACCGCACTGGGCGAGCGGCCGGGCGTGCAGACCCTCCTCGAGCCGGTCTCCCGGAACACCGCGGCCGCCATCGCCTGGACTGCTGCCACGGTTCTGGGGCGTGTGGGATCGGGCGTTTTGGCTGTGCTCCCGGCGGATCACCACATTCCGGACCGGCGGGCCTTCGCTGGGGCGATCCGGCAGGCCGCAGCGATCGCGACTCGGCGCGATGCACTGGTGCTCATCGGCATCGAGCCCTCACGCCCCGATCCTGCCTACGGATACCTGCGTATCGGGGAGGTCGAGTCCGACGGTGCCGCTCGGGTGGGGCGATTCGTGGAGAAGCCCGATGCGCCGAGGGCGCGGCGCTACGTGCGGAGCGGCCGCTATCTTTGGAATGCGGGAATGGTCGTGGCGCCAGCCTCGAGGATCCTGGCGGAGGTGCGCTCCCACGCGCCCGAGGTCTGGCGCGCGCTCGGCGCCACGCTGGAGGAGGTGGCGCGAGGGCGTCGCGTCCCGCGGCGTCGGTTGGCGGCGGCCTACCGCAGGGTCAAGGCCATCTCCTTCGACCATGCAGTGCTCGAACGCGCGCGCCACGTCTTTGCTGTCCCGGGCCGCTTCGCCTGGTCCGACATCGGAAGCTGGGACGCGCTCAAGGATCACCTACCGCTGGCCGACGGTCGCAATCGGAACCTGGGGGCGAAGCCGCTGGCCTTCGATGCACAGGACAACTTGGTCTGGAACGAGAGTGGGCGAGCCGTGGTTCTGCTCGGGGTTGACGGCTTGGTAGTGGTCGATACGCGCGACGCGCTCCTGGTTTGCCGGCCCGAACGTGCCCAGGAGGTCCGCCGGGTGGTCGAAGGGCTGTCCCGACAGGGCAGGAAGGAGCTGATCTAGATGGTACCGCTCCACTCCCGCATCGAAGCATGCCGCGCGATTCCGCTGTTCCGCACGTTGGGGGAGCGGGACCTAGCGGCCATCGCCGAGCTCCTGATCGAGCGCCGGTTCCCGAAAGGGGCGACGATCTTCGAGGAGGGGGTCAGCGGCGAATACATGTACCTGATCCAGGAAGGACAGGTGAAGGTCACGAAGATGTCGGAAGACGGGAGGCAGAAGATCCTCGAGATCCTGTCTCCGGGCGACTTCTTCGGTGAGATGACGTTACTCGACCGCGAGCCTCGCTCCGCGTCGATCAAGACGACACATCCCTGTGTTCTGCTCGCGCTCTCCCGCCAGGATTTTCTGCGCCTTCTCGAGCGGAATCTCGACATCGGTATGGAGCTGCTCCGGGTCCTCTCCCTGCGTCTTCGCGAGGCGGACGAACAGGTTCGGGCGCTGCTCTTCGAACGAGTCGAGGCGCGGACCCGGCGGGTCCTCTTGCGTCTGGCCCGGGAGTCTGCACCGCAGGATCCGACGCGCCGCATCACGGCTCCCGTGACCCACCAGGAGCTCGCAGACATGGTGGGGACCAGCCGCGAGACCGTGACCCGTGTCCTGAAGGAGCTCCGAGAGGAAGGGTGGCTCCGGAAGGAGGGCAAGCGGTACGTCGTCCCCGGCGAGGAGTCGTAGTCCGCCGCCCTTCTTTCCCTCTCACTTACAATTTGCCGGTCTGCTGCCGATAACCGATGCGCCTTAACGCGCCCGTCAGAGTCCGTCTGTGGACATGCGGGACCCCGGGGAAGGGGAGAGTCGGTGCAGACACGGGTGCTCGTCGCGGACTGCGGCAGCGCGGCCCTCGCGGAGGTGATCCGAGGGCTCGAACGCGAGGGCTACCGCGTCGAGCGGATGACCGCCGATCGACTCGGGGTCGAGGCGCTCGACGAACTCCGGCGCATGGGCGAAGGACCCGACGCGATCCTTGTTGAGTTGGATGCTGCAGACGGGCCCGTTCTCGGTCTGCTGTCGAAGCTGCCCGGAGATCTGCCCGTCGTAGCGCTGGTGCAACCGGGGGGTAGCGCTCGGCCGTCGCTGGCTCTGCGGCTCGGCGCGGACGACGCGGTCACGCTCCCCACGGAGTCCGAGGAGCTCGCGCTCCGGATCGAGCGCGCCATCGAACGCCGTCGGGTCGTTGGCGAGGCGGTGCCGTACGAGCGGCGGCCGCCGGATCCCGGGGCCCCTTCGACGCTGCTCGGCCGTATGGCAACCCTCCGTCGCGTTCGCGAGCAAATCTCCCGGGTCGCCCCGGGTCGCGCCACGGTGCTGATTACGGGAGAGACGGGGACCGGAAAAGAGCTGGTGGCAACGGCAATTCACGAGAGCTCGCCGCGCCGGAGCCACGCCTTCGTGAAGGTCAACTGTGCGGCGCTTCCCGAGCCGTTGCTCGAGAGCGAGCTCTTCGGTCACGAACGCGGTGCGTTCACCGGTGCTGAGCAGCGGCGTATCGGGCGGTTCGAGGAGGCGCACGGGGGGACGCTCCTTCTCGATGAGGTGGCCGACATGCATTCCCGAACCCAGGCCAAGGTGCTGCGGGTGCTCCAGGAGCGCGAGTTCGAGCGCCTGGGAGAGAGCCGACCAATCCAGGTCGACGTGCGGATTCTCGCTGCCACGAACCAGGACCTGGAAGAGCTCCTGGAAGAGGATCGGTTTCGGAAGGACCTCTTCTACCGACTCAACGTAGTCTCCATCCACCTCGCGCCGCTCCGGGAGCGGTGCGAGGACCTTCTGCCCCTGGCCGAGGCCTTCCTCGCAGAGGTGAATCGCGAGAGTCCCCGCCCCAAGCGCGGCTTCTCCCCCGGAGTTCTCGAGACCCTGGAGGCATACCCGTGGCCCGGGAACGTGCGAGAGCTGCGGAACGCGGTGCAGCGAGCCGTCGTTATGGGAGAGGGGCCGTGGATCGAGCCGGCCGATCTGGGCCTTTCGGGGCACCGGCAGCAGGAGGGGTCGGGTGCCGGGCGCGGCGTGGTTCAGTTGCCCGAGAAGGGGGTCGACTACCGCAGCGTGGAGCGGGCCCTGATCGTCGCTGCCCTCGAGCGGACGGGCTGGGTTCAGAAGGAGGCCGCCGTCCTTCTCCGGATGAGCCGGCGCCGTCTGAACTACCGGATCCGGCGTCTCGGGATCTCCCATCCGACCTGGCGACGAAACAGACCCTGAGCGGCGCCGAGCCATGCCCCTCTCAGCCACGCGGGTTGCACGCCTCCCGTGCCCGGGTGTCTGATTCGTCTCGGCGGTTACCTTGGTGACCCAGGAATGAAGAGGGAGGGGGTATGAGAGCGCGATCGGTTCGGCGGCTGGGATCGGTGATGTCGATCCTGCTGCTCTTTGCGTGCAGCTCTGCCGAGGAGCGCCTCGCCGAACACCTTCAGCGGGCGAACCAGTACTTCGAGAACGAGCAGTGGAGCGAGGCGCGGATCGAGTTCTGGAACGCACTGAAGCTCGACCCGGACAACGCGGAAGCCCACTTCCGGATGGCGGAGTCCCTCGTCAATCTCGAGCAGTTCCGGGATGCCCGTTGGGAGTACCAGGAGGCGATTCGGCTCGCCCCCGACAATCTCGAGTGGAGGATCAAGCTGGTCGAGCTGCTGGTGGTGTTCAACCTGACGAGCGACGCGGTCGAGCAGCTCGACGCCGTGCTGGAGAAGGATCCGGACGACGCGGACGCCCTGGTGCTGCGCGCGATCGTACTGGCGAGAAAGGGCAGCTCCGACGAAGCACTCGCCGAGCTGGATCACGCGCTGCAGGTCAACCCCCAGCACGAACGCGGTCTGCAGCTTCAAGCCCGCCTCCTCGACGCTCAGGGGGATGTCGAAGGTGCGGAGGGCGCGCTCCGGAAGCTGGTGGCGGCCCATCCGAGCGTCGCGAACCACCACCTGTTTGCGCTGTTCTGGGGGTCGCACGGGGACCTCGAAAAGGCCGAGCAGGAGTACCGCGCGGCGGTCGAGGCGGCCGACTCGCCGGAGGGTCGAACCCGGGCGCGCCAGGTTCTGGCTGCCTACCACTTCAGCCGGGGAGATGTGGAGGCCGCGGAGCGCGAACTCCTCGCAGCGCGGGAGGACGCTCCCGACGACGCCGCCCTGGCGTTGACCCTCGCCCGTCTCTACGCGTCGCAGGGTCAGACCGAGCGGGCGAACGAGCTACTCGAGGCACGCGTTCATCAAGCGCCCGAACGCGCGGAGCCGTTGCTCACGCTCGCCGACTTCCACCGCCGGTCAGGCGAACGGGACCAGGCCCTCGAAGCGGTCGAGCGGGCGCTCGCCGTGGAGCCCTCATCCGAAGGCGCGCGGCTGCAGAAGGCGGAGTACCTGATCGAGCAGATCGACAACCCTGCCGCGCAGGCGGAAGGGCGGGGGCTGATCGACGAGGTCCTCGAGGAAAATCCCAACAGCGTGGCGGGCCTCATGACCCTCGCAAAGGCGCTCCTGTTGGAGTCGAGATATGAGGAGGCCGTTGCGAAGCTCCAACGGGTCGTGGACGAGCAGCCGAGCGCGCAGGCTCATCTCCTTCTCGGCTGGGCCTACTCCGGAATGCGTCAGGACGAGCTCGCCCGGAGCGAGCTGCTGCGCGCTCTTCAGCTCGATCCCGACAACTACGCGGCGCGCGCGGAGCTCGCCTCCCTCTACCTCCGGATTGGCGAGCGGGAGTTTGCGGTCCAGGAGGCCCAGAAGGCGCTCGACCAGCGCGGTGAAGATCCGCGGATCCTCCTGATCCTGGCTGAAGCGCAGGCCGGGATCGGACGGAATGAGAAGGCCCTTCAGACACTCGGGCGTGTCTCTCTCGAAGGAGAGCCCCAGCTTCGGCGACACCGCCTCGTGCTTGCTCGGCTCTACCGACGGCTCGGAGCCCTCGAGCAGGCCCAGGAGCAGCTCGAGGCGGTGCTCCGGGAGGAGCCGGGGGACCCGGCGGCCCTTCGCGAGCTCGTCGCGGTGGATCTGCAGGCCCAGGAACCGGAGCGGGCGCTCGAGCGGCTGAACGAGGCCATCCCGAAGAACCCCGACTCTGGGGAGCTCTACGCGCTCCGGGGTCGACTCTGGCTCGGGTTCAAGCGGGACGACAAGCTCGCGTACGCGGACGAAGCGGAGCGGGACTTCAAGAGCGCCATCGAGAAGTCGCCCGAGCGTCTCGAGGGCTATGGAGGACTGGCCTCGCTCTACCGGCACACGGGGCGGCTCGACGAGGCGATCTCGACGTTTCAACAGGCACGGGACACACGCCCCGAGGATTCCTCGGTCCGCCTGATCCTGGCGATACTGCTGGAGCAGGCCGGACGGGCCCGGGCAGCGATTCGCGAGTACGAGGTGGTGGTCCGCCTCGACCCCAAGCAGCCGATCGCGAAGAACAACCTCGCGTGGCTTCTCGCCGAATCCTCGGCAGACGACCCGGAGCAGCTCGACCGGGCCCTCGAGCTGGCACGCGACGCACGGGAGCTCCTCCCGGACAACCCCAACGTTGCCGACACGTTGGGCTGGGTGATGCTCAAGAAGGACATCCCCAATGCCGCCATTCCGCTCTTCCGGGAGGCAATTGCCGCCTCGGAGCCCGGAGAGCCAACCCGCGCCCAGGTGCGCCTCCACTTAGCCCAGGCCTACGTCCAGAGCGGGGACGTCAGCCAGGCGATCGAAGCGCTCGAGGAGGCGCTCGAGGAGGCCGAGCGTTTTCCGGGCAGGGTGGACGCGGAGGCGCTCCTGGCGACGCTGCGCGCCTCCTAACGCAGGTTAGCCCGCATTTCTCACCCGCTTGGTGGGCGCGGTAGTCCACACGGTGGAGTTTGCGGGGAAACTCTCAAGGGCCCGCATCCTCTCGCCGATTGCGCAGAGGAAAGGGGGGATCGGAATGCGCGCGGTTCGTCTGCTTGTTGCTCTGTGCGTGATCTGCACCGCGGGTTCTTCCTTCGCGGAGCAGGCCGCAGGAATCGCCCCGAGCGGCCAGAAGGGGTACCTCCACAAGGTGGAGAAGGGGGACACCCTCTGGGACATCACCGCCCACTATCTGGGCACTCCATGGACCTGGCCCTCGATCTGGAAGGAGAACGAGGGGATCGACAACCCCCATCTGATCTACCCCGGCGACCTGATCTGGATCACCGAGCACGGGATTCGGAAAGTGACGCCGGAGGAGGCGGAGGCCCTGCTGGCGGGCCAGTCGCCCTCGGCGCTCTCGGAGATTCCCCTCGCAGACGCCCCGAAGCACGCCCCGGACCCCTTTGCCGCACTCGACGGACACGCGACGCTCGAGGGACGTTCGCTCGTCTTTCCCGGCCTCCATCGCGCGAGCTTCGTGACGGCCGAAGAGCTCGAAGCCGCTGCGGCCGTGCTCGGTACCCACGAGCCGAACTACTGGCTCTCCCACACCCAGCGCATGATCGTGAGCGCAGGGGAGGGACACACCGAGATCGGCGAGGACTACACGGTCTTCCGAGTCCGCCGTCAGGTGCTGCACCCCGAGACCGGCAAGCCGGTCGGGTTCATGGTCGAAGTCGTGGGTCGAGTCGAGGTCCAGGAGGTGCATCCCGAGACGTCCTACGCGACGGTGACAGCGGCGTACGCGGAGATCGAGCCTGGAGACCGGCTGCTCCCCTACGAGGAGCTTCCCGAGGAGTTCGCGAGCGCACCCTCGGCTGAGGCGGTCAGTGGCATCATTCTGGCCCTGCAGCCCGAGAGGCTCTGGAGCGCGGACGGGGACGTGGTCGTTCTCGACCGGGGTACCGAGGACGGCCTCGGCCCGGGGCGAGAGCTCGTCGTCTACCGACCGGGCGGTGAGGTCCGGGATCCGCTGAGCGGCTCACCCGTCCTCGAGCCCGATGACCTGGTTGCACGCCTCTTTGTTCTGCGAGCGGGGTACACCAGCTCCGTCGCACTCGTCACCGAGGCTCGCACCGAGATTCGCGACGGCGACCGCTTCAGGAGCCCATGACCGCAAGCGCTGCGTGAGCAGCGCGCGCAGCGAGGCGGAGCCTCGCGAAGTGTGGGTGGGCGCGGCCGCCCGCGCCCGGGACCCACTAAGACTCTTCCGCTAGCTGGACCTGGACGCTGAAGCGCTCACCCTCCGGGGCGGGGCCGTCGACGAGACGGACCGCTCGAGCCTCGGCCACGCCTGCCTGGAGCACGTCAGGCAGCACCTGCTCGAGTGTCCGGCGGTCCCGTTCGGGGCCCACCACCTCGATCGCTGAAACCGGCCAGCGAAGACTCCGCTTCGACTGGGTCTTGGTCGCACGAACCTTTCGGAGGACCTCGACTGCACAGACAAACGGATCCGCCCCCGTCGAGGTTACGGCGTCCGCGGTCTCCTCCGGAGAGGGCCAGGGGGTAGTGTGGATCGAGCGGAGCCGACCTTCACCCTCGAAGCGCCAGGACCAGACCTCTTCGGTCACGTACGGCAGGACGGGTGCAAACAGGCGCAGGAACGTCCGAAGCGCCAGACCGAGCGTCGCGTGGGCCGAGCGACGGCCCGGGCAATCCTCCTCGCTATAGGAGCGGACCTTCACGAGTTCGACGTAGTCGTCACAAAACTCCCAGAACGCCTCTTCGGTCGCCTGGAGCGCGGCGGCGTAGTCGAAGCCCTCGAGCGCCGCCCCCGCTCGCTCGACCAGCGCGCGCAGGCGAGCGGCGAACGCCCGATCGAGCGGCTCTACGATCTCGGTGGGCCGGAGCCGGTAGGCCTCCTCTCCCCCGCGGTCGAGCTGCAGGAGTACGAAGCGACTCGCGTTGAAGATCTTGGTGCAGAGCCTCCGCCCGATCTTGAACACCTTCGGGTCGAACGCGGTGTCTGCTCCCAGGCGGGCCCGGGCGGCCCAGTAGCGGACGGCGTCGGCGGAGTACTCGTCGAGCATGCCCTCGGGCGTGATCACGTTCGACTTGGACTTGCTCATCTTTTTTCGGTCCGGATCGAGAATCCAGCCGCTGATGAGGACGTGGCGCCAGGGGATCTCCTTCTCGTGCATCCAGGCCTTCACGATCGTGTAGAACGCCCACGTCCGGATGATCTCGTGGGACTGCGGACGCACATCCATTGGAAACAGTGTTCGGTGGCGCTCCGGACCGAGTTTCCAGTGGCTTATGATCTGCGGCGTGAGTGAGGAGCTGGCCCACGTGTCCATGACGTCGGGATCCCCACAGAACCCGTTCGGCTTATCACGCTGGCTCTCCTCGTACCCGGGAGCGGTGTCCGTCAGCGGATCGACCGGCAGCCGCTCCGGCGCCGCGAAGATCGGGCGCTGATAGTCCGGCTCACCGTCGCTGCTCACGGGGTACCAGACCGGGAAGGGGACGCCGTTGTACCGCTGGCGGCTGATACACCAGTCCTGGTTCAGACCCTCGACCCAGTTCTGGTAGCGACTGCGCATGTAGGGGGGGTGCCACTCGATCTTGCGTCCCTGCTCAACCAGAGCGTCTTTGTGCTCGAGCAGGCGTACGAACCACTGACGCGTCGGCACGAACTCGAGCGGCCGCGTGCCCCGTTCGTAGAACTTCACCGGATGCTGGATCGGGCGTGGGTCCCCCTCGACCGACCCGTCCTGGGCGAGAAGCTCGACCATCTTCTTCTGTGCCTGCTTTACGGTTAGGCCTTCGAGCTCGGCATAGGCCGCGCTGGCTCTCTCGGGATCGCGGCTCTCGTACGGTGGCTCACCGTAGCGCAGGGGGAGCATTCGCCCGTCACGCCCGATGAGCTGCTTGAGCGGAAGCCCGGACTGCTTCCAGAACTCGACGTCCATCTGGTCGCCGAACGTGCAGACCATCAGGATCCCGGTCCCCTTCTCGCGATCGGCGTGCTCGGTGGGGAGAATCGGTACGGGGGCGTGGAAGATCGGGATGATGGCGTTCTTTCCGAAGAGCGGCTGGTAGCGCTCGTCGTCGGGGTGGGCGACCACCGCGATGCAGGCGCCTAGAAGCTCTGGCCGGGTGGTGGAGATCACGAACGATCCCCCCTCCTCGATACCGAACCGGATGTCGTGGTAGGAGCCGGGGCACTCGCGGTCCTCGGTCTCGGCCTGGGCGATCGCCGTGCGGTCATCAACGTCCCACGCCGTGGGCGCCAGCGTCTGGTACACCTCGCCCTTGTTCATCAGATCGAGGAAGGAGAGCTGGGCGAGCCGCCGGCAGTGCTCGTTAATCGTCGCATACAGCAACGTCCAGTCCACCGACAGCCCCAGGTGCCGCCACAGCTCTTCGAAGGCAACCTCGTCCTCCTGCGTGACGAGCTCGCAAGCCTCAGTGAAGTTCTGGCGCGAAACCTCCTCGA
>DAOUZG010000297.1 GCA_030665705.1 Deltaproteobacteria bacterium
CCAACCGGGCAACGGCAAGAATCCGTCCCAGGCCTCGCGTCGGACCGGCATCCGCCCGGACATCTGGTAGCCGATGTTGCCCTGTCGATCGGCGAGCACGAAATTCCACGCCGTCTCGACTTGACCGAGGAGCTGCATGCCCGTGGCGACGTCGGGCGCGTGCAGTATTCCGAACGAGGCAGACAACGATGCCGCACCGGCTCCGGATGCTCCCGACCAGCGCGTGGCGAGGTAGAGCCCGGGATCGAACGGGTCGCCGTCGAGGACGCCGTGGTCGTTCTCGTAGAAGGTGACCTTCGCGTCCGGCTTCCCCTTCCGTCTGATCACCTCCGTTCGGGCACGAAACGGCTCCCATTGCTCCTGCCCTTCCGCGAGGCGTCGATAGCACCCCTCGCGACAGTCCTCGACCCACGAGTCGATTGCGTCCATGAAGGTATAGGTCGCGCCCCAAGCGAGATCGTTGGTGCGACCCACGAGCAATCCGGGGAGGCCCGGCATCGTGGCTGTGATGCAGAACCGCTCGCCGTACTCGACCACCGCCTCGTACCAGATGGCGGGGAGCCGATTGGCTTCGAGGTGCGGGTCGTTCGCGAGCAGCGCGTGCCCGCTGGCGGTCTTGTGCGGGGCAACCACCCAGTTGTTGGAACCGAGCGCGTGCGGGAGGGCCACGTTCCAGCGGACCGCCTCCGGGACCAGACGCTCTCCGAGTCGGACCCTGTGCAGAAGGTCGATGTCGAGATCCTGCAGCAGCCCGGCAAAGAGCTCCTCGAGGTGCTCGCGCGGCACACCCGCCTGAACCATCTCCACCAGGAGCCTCTCCATGTCGCCCTGACTCTGGGCGAGGAGCACGTAGCCGACGACGCGCGACAGGAGAACCGCGTCTGCGACGGTCCACGGATCCGGCCGGTAGCCGAGGAGCCTCAACTCCCAGGGGATCCGCCGCTCTAGAGCCCGGTTGATCCCGTCGCAGTAGGCCTCCGCGAGGACGCGGTCCGCCGGCTCGAGCTTCACCGCCTCCTGTTGCGCATCCCCGCCGAAGTTGAGCCGCCGGAAGAATCGGTCGACCGCGAGCATCTCTTCGCTCGCATCGAGGATCTCGGAGCCACACCCGCGGGCTAGAATCCGCATGAGGAGCATCTGGAGGGCTCGATCGACCCCGTGACAGTGCCCGAGCCCACGGTAGACGTCGGCCTCCCTCGCGGCAACGATGTGGGGCACGCCGTGTCGGTCGCGGACGATGCGAACCGGCCCCTCTCCCTCGAGCGTCCAACGGCTTCGCATACGCACGGTCCCTAACGCGCTCGGGAGCGGGCCCGCTCGACGAAGTGAGCGACGAGATCCTCGAAGGAGAGACCCGCGGCACGCGCGGCGTCCGGATAGAGGCTCGTTGGCGTCATTCCCGGCAGCGTATTGACCTCGAGCAGGACGGGCTCACCCTCAGGGACGATGAAGTCGGCTCTCGACAGATCCCGGCAGCCGAGCACCTGGTGGGCGATCCTCGCCATCTCCTCGACCCGACGGTACTGGGCGTCCGGAAGCGGAGCAGGAACGATGTGCTCGCTGAGCCCCTCCGTGTATCGATGTTGGTAGTCGTACCAGGATCCGGGCGGCGTCCGAACCTCGATGATAGGAAGGACCTCGATGCCGTTCCGCTCCAGGACGGCGGCCGTGATCTCGCGGCCATGGATCCTCTCCTCGACGAGGACACGCTCCTCGTAGGCGAACGCCTGCTCGAGCGCCTTGTCGAGGCCATCGGGGTCATCGACCAGAGAAGCTCCCACCGCAGAGCCCTGGCTCGCGGGCTTCACGACCACGTCGAGACCCAACTCGGATCGTACACGCTCGACGGCCTGACCGATCTCCTCCTCCCGTCGCACGACCGTACCCCTCGCGACTCGGAGACGGTTTGCCTGAAAAATCTGCCGCGCGACGGCCTTGTCGATCGCAAACGCGCTGGAACAGACGCCGCTCCCGACGTACGGGAGACCGACCGTCTCGAGAAATCCCTGGAAGGTTCCGTCTTCGCCGGGAGGTCCGTGGAGAACCGGAAAGACCACCTCCGCCCGGGCCTCTCTGAGCCGCTCTCCAATCGAGAGATCCAGCTCGATCAGGACCACGTTGGCGTAGGTCGCACGCAGGGCTTCCGCCACGCCACGGGCCGAGGAGCGGGAGACCTCCGCCTCCGACGAAGGACCTCCACACACGACCGCAACCACGGGTGTCGCCTTTTTCGACATCATGCCTCCCGGACTCGGTCCCGCGACTCGAGGGTCACAGCGTACTCCTCGAACCCCACCCCCTTCCAGAACGCGAGGCCTGCGCGGTTGTGCCTTAACACCTCAACGGTGAGTCGGATGCCCGGCTGCCAGACCTCCTCTCGAAGAAGACGGACCGCTTCCCGGCCCATCCCTTTCCGACGGTGATCAGGACCAACGAAGAAATGCCGCAGGTAGACACCGTCCGCGTCTTTGCGGTAGAGCGCGTACCCGACCACCGATCCACCAGCCTCGAAGAGGACCGCTCGATAGTCACCCCGCAGCCAACGGCGCATCCTGCGCTGGAGCTCCGGCACCGTCATGGGGTTGCGGTGTCCCTCATCCCGGATGAGGGCGGCGTTCATCTCCGCGAGAAGCCGCACATCC
>DAOUZG010000185.1 GCA_030665705.1 Deltaproteobacteria bacterium
GCTTCAGTACCGTCTGCACGTCTCCCTCGTCCATCAGATGGACCACAACGGTCGCGCTGGTCCCCTCCTCGTCGACAACGCGTCTGGCCGCTTCCTCGGTGGAGGTCCCAAAGGTTGCCGCCAGGTCCGCCAGGGTCTTCCCTTCCCACTCCGGATGGCGCGGAGTGGAGGCGAGCACGACCTTCCTGCCGTCCGACGGGTCTCGAGGAGCCGCGCTCGCGCCCCCCGGCTCCCTCGGGACGAACACCGCGAGCATCGTGCTCCCGGACGCGTACGGGTACTGATCCGCGGTGACGTCGAGCCCCCGAGCCTGCGCCGCCTCCAGGAGCCGCAGCGACTCGCGGACCCGGCCCCAGTTGGAGCGCCCCATCGCTTTGTGGTGGGAGATCTGCACCGCCACCCCTGCTCGCTCCCCGATCTCGATGGACTCGCGCACGGAGTCGAGCAGCCCGTCCGCCTCGTTTCTCATGTGGGTTGCGTAGAGCCCTCCCGTCCGGTTGAGTTCACGAGCGAGTGCCACGATCTCATCGGTCCGGGCGTAGCGACCCGGCTCGTAGATCAATCCGGTCGAAAGCCCCAGCGCGCCCGCCTCGAGCCCCTCGCGCAGTCCCTCACGCATGCGATCGAGCTCGCCTTCGGTCGGCTCACGTGCTTCGTTCCCCATGACCGCGTGCCGCAGTGTGCCGTGGCCGACGAGAAAGCCGAAGTTCAGGCTCGGCGGGTCCGTATCGAGCCGTTGCCGGTATCCACGGAAACCCTCCCACTCCGGGAGGTCGTCCTCGGGATGAAAGGAACGCGAGAAGAGCGCCGCCGAAGAGTAGGGCGCTGCCCCGAACCCGCAGTTTCCCATGACCACTGTGGTGACGCCCTGGAGCACCTTGAACGGCATCTCCGGATAGAGCACGACGGCGAAGTCGTCGTGGGTGTGGACGTCGATGAACCCGGGCGCGAGCGCGCGTCCTCCTCCGTCGAGGACCGCGGCGGCAGATTCTCCTTCGATCTCACCCACAGCTGCGATGCGGTCGCCCCTTAGTGCGACATCCGCGACACGGGGTGCCGTTCCCGTCCCGTCGAAGAGCGAGACGTTCCGAATGAGGAGGTCGTATCGGCGAGATTCCATCGCTCCTTTCTCCTTGTCGGGGACGGAGCAAGGCCCCCCGGCGGGGGCCGAGCGAGGGTAACACCCGCGCAACCCTCGGTTCGTCTCCGTGGTCGGAAAGGGCCGGGAGGCGATCGACCGCCCCCCCGACACGCGGCTTCGCATGTTCTAACCTGACGGCCGGCTGGGAGGAGAGCGAAGGGGGGGGCCGAACGGGCGATGCGGGATACGACCACCGAGTCGAAGAGCAACCGAGCCGGAAATTCCCCGCCCGGGACGGCCTTGTCCCAGATCCGCGAGCTCGAGCGGCAGAACGCCGAGCTGCGAGAGGTCGTCTCGGTGGCCGGACACGATCTGAGGCAGCCCCTTCGCAACTTACGCGCCTGCGCCGAGCGCTTCGCGCGCTCGCAGGCCGCACACCTGGATGGGGAGGCCCGGGAGCTTCTCTCGGGGTTGCTCATGGGGGCCCGCAAGACCGAGCGGCTGATCGAGGATCTGCTCACGTATTCGCGTGTCCTGGCCGGACCGCTCAAGCTTCAGCGTGTCGACCTCAATGAAACGCTCAACTGGGCCCTTCAGATGGTTTGCGATCAGGTCGAGCAACAACGAGCTCGCGTCACGCACGACGTCCTTCCCATCGTACGCGCAGACCCCGCTCGGATGATCCAGCTCTTTCAGAACCTCGTCACGAACGCGCTCATCTATCGAGGGGACGAGGCGGCTCGGGTGCACGTGGCGGCCCGGAGCGGTCCGGGCGAATGGATTGTCTCCGTGCGTGACCAGGGGATCGGCGTTGCGTCACGAGATCGGGAGCGGATCTTCGAGCCGTTCCACCGGCTTTACCCGGAAGAGCGCTATCCGGGGACAGGGCTCGGGCTCGCGATCTGTCGCAAGATCGTCGAGCGGCACGGCGGGAAGATCTGGATGGAGCCGTCGCCCGAGAGGGGCGCCACGTTGGTGTTCACGCTCCCGACGCGGACAGCCACAGGCACGGGTGGCAGTCGGGACGCAGAGCCTGAGCCCGGAGGGTCTGCCTAGGACTCGTCGGCGGAGACCGGGCGGCTCCGCTGGCCCAGGACCTCGCGGACCCGCTCCGGGCGGCCGAGATCCTGCTCGAAGGCGCGCTCGCTGAAGCGGGTCACGAGTTCGGCCTCGTACTGCGCTTCCACGACGCCGGCCTGGGTCAGCACCTCCTGCGCCACCTGCTCACGTGCCGACTCCTCCGACTCTCCCATCAGCTCGACGTCGTGCCGACGCTGCTGGGATGCTTCCTCCGAGCGAGCAACACCGCTCTGTGGCGCAGCTGCAAAGGCCAGCTCGAGGTCCTGTCTCTGGTCCACCCGCTGGATCTCCTCCTGCACCCGGGCGACTCGCTCCTTACGGGCCGCCTCCCCGTCCTGGGTCCGCGGGGCTTCCGGCCGCTCAGCCCGGGTCGCAGGGAGACTCGCCGCGCGGGCTGCCTCGGCACCCGGCAGGGTCGGCTGGGCGGCTCGCCCGGTGCCCGGAAGGTTCAAGGTCGCCTCGGCCCGCGCCGGCTCCGCCTTTACCCGGCCCGCGCGACTCTCCTCCTGGGGGGTCGAGATGACGTGATCGAGGCGCCGGATCCCGGCTCGCTCGGCAAGCTGCTGACGGATGACCTCTTCCGAGTCGCGTTGGAGTGTCTCCACCGGCGGAATGCCCTGCGTCACCGCAATCATGGGAAGATTCGACCGTCCCGGATCGGGGGCTCGGGGCGGCTCGGTCCCCGGGGTTGTGGGCTGGGGCTCCTGGGACGCCGGCTTTGCTCGGCCCCGGAGGTCCCGCAGCTCGCGGGCCCGCTCCGAGATCTCCACGCGCACGCCGTCCCGGTCCGCGTGGCGGCGCACGGGAGCCGAGGTCTCGCTAGACGCCTCGGCCGGCTCAGGGGGCCGCTGCACAGGTGCAGGTGCCCTTGGAGCCGCTTCCGCCTGCTTGAGCGCGGCTGCGTTGGTCTGCGAATCCACCCGGGCTGTGTCCATCCTTGACTCCGCCCGAACGGCCGCCCCCCCCTTTCGGCGGTCCCTAGTCTTCCGGCACTCTCATCGGTCCCACCTTCCCAGAACTTGACCCCCTGGCCCCTGGTGCCCCGGCCCGAGACCCCCTGGTCCCTAATGCCCTGGCCCAAGAGCCCCTGGCCCCTAATGCCCCGGCCCGAGAGCCCCTGGCCCCTGGTGCCCTGGCCCGAGACCCCCTGGCCCCTAATGCCCCGGCCCGAAGGTCTCCACCATGGCCACCAGGTTCTCCCGGACCCGCTCCGGGGGGGCCCCGAAGCTCGGCGGGTAGAGCAGGACATGGTCCGTGAGCGTCTCCCACTGGTGCAGTCGCTCGCGTGCCTCGTCCGGCCGACCCGTCACAGCGATGGCGTCCACGAGCTCGTCCGGGACTGCCTGGGCCATGGCACCGAAATCCCCCCGCCGAAACGCCACGGCGATCTCCTCCCCGATCGGTCGCCATCCGTGGAGGTCCAGGACGGTGTGGTAGAGCCGCGTGGTGAAGTAGAAGGCGATCTGCGCTCGCGCCTCCCGCCGCGCCTGGTCCACGTCGTCTGACACCGAGCAGATGACGTAGGGCGCAAGCTCGCAGGGGCTCCCTTCCAGCTCGGGCTGGACCCTCTCCCGGATGTACTTGCGCGTGAAGATGGGGTGGCCGATCAGCCCGTCCGCCACCGATGCGGCGGTCCGGATCATCCCCCGGTTCACGCCCGCAACGTAGATCGGGATCTCGGCCCGTACGGCGCCCGGACGCCCGTACATCGGGATGCTTACGGAGTAGTGTTGCCCCTCGAAGGAGAGGCCCAGTCCCTTCTGTGCTCCGATCGCGGCACGGATGAGCCGCACCGCCTCACGCATCCGAGGCGCAGGTGGGCTGTCGAAAGGCACCGAGTACCAGCGCTCGTTCATGCTGCGGGTTCCGCTCCCCAGGCCGAGGATCATCCTCCCGCCTGAGAGCTCGTCGAGGTCCATCGCTGCTGAGGCTGCGAGCAGCGGTGTGCGCATGAAGGCGTAGGCGATGCCGGTGCCCAGCCGTACACGCTCCGTCGCGACCGCGCAGGCCGCGAGCCGCACGAAGCCGTGCTGGTTGAAGAACTCGACGCTCCATACAGAGTGGAACCCGCAGGCCTCGGCATGTCTCGCGGCCCGGACCTGGTCGGCGATCGTTGGGGCGACGAGGACGAGTCCGTAGCGCATGGCCCTCCTCCTACATCAGGGGCCGGACTTTCCGGGCGAAGCGCGCGAGCTGCAGGAGCGGATCCAGAGCTGGAAGCGGCCGGACGACGCGAT
>DAOUZG010000282.1 GCA_030665705.1 Deltaproteobacteria bacterium
CCGTCGAGATGTGTATCGAGGATCTCGAGGCCGTCATCGAGGGTCGCCTCGAGCCGAAGGAAGTGCGGAGCATTGCCTCCGACCCGGCCGTCATTCAGCCTTGGTTCTTTCGGGTGGTCGCCGTGAGTGTGGCTGCTGTGGTGCTCTTCGTTGGCTGGGCCATCAGCTAGCCGCGGGGATCGAACGCCGGACTCCTGGATCTCCGAGCCCGAGCGCCGCGCTCGTCGACCGTGACCGAGCGTCGCGACGCCGTTCTTCGACGCGAGATCCTTCGCCAGCCGGAGTTGCTGGACCAATTCCGCACACGGGAGGGCCCTCGGGTACGGGCTCTAGGCCGAAGCCTTGCCTCGCGCAACCTCCGTGGAGTGCTCATTGCGGCCCGTGGCAGCTCCGACCACGCAGCCGTGTACGCGAAGTACCTGTTCGGCGCTCGACTTCGGGTTCCGGTGGCTCTTGCGGCCCCGTCGCTGGTCACCCGCTACGGGGCCCTTCCTCGTGTGGAAGGGTGGCTCGTCATCGGGATCTCTCAGTCCGGAGCTTCTCCCGATATCGTGGCGGTTCTCGAAGAGGCACAGACACAGGGCTGCGTCGCCGTGGCGATCACGGACCACCCGGACTCGCCGCTTGCAAGGGCTGCGAACGAGGTGATCGAGCTCCGCGTCGGAGGAGAGCGCAGCATTGCGGCGACCGTGACCTTTACCGCGACGCTTCAGGCGCTCGCGTACCTCGCGTTCGGCTGGAGCGAGTCCGGGGCGGATACCGACCTGGAGACCGTCCCCGAACGGGTAAGGCAAGCGCTCGAGGTGGAACCCCAGGCCGCCGAGCTGGCCGCAAGGCTCGCGGCGTTGCCCGCATGCGTCGTTCTCGGACGCGGCTTCGGCTTTCCGGTGGCGCTCGAGTGGGCGCTCAAACTCAAGGAGGTGGCTAGCTTTTGGGCGGAGCCCTACTCGGCGGCAGACTACCGCCACGGTCCGATTACGCTCGCTTCGTCCGGTCTCGCTGCGTTGATCGTCGACCCGCACGGTCCGGGACGGTCGGACCTGGAGGACCTTCGACAGGAACTCACGAGGCGCGGTGTGTGGACCGTCCGCGCGGCGGATGATCGGTTCGCTGACCTAACGTTCCCGGCCAGCCCCGAGTGGCTCGCGCCGATTCCGGCGACCGTGCCAGGGCAGCTTCTGGCTCTCCACCTGGCGTGGGCACGGGACCGCGATCCGGATCACCCGGAGGGAATCACCAAGGTAACCCGCACTCTCTAGAGGACCTGTACTAGAATCCATCTCAGAAACCCAGGGCCGCCTGGCGACGGGAGCGGGTTTCTAAGATGGGTTCTAGAATCCGAGGCGCAGGACCCGATCTCGGAGGGGCAACCGATGGAGCTTCGCCAAGTCGCACCGAACGTCTACGCGTGCCTTCAGCCCGACTGGGGCTTGGGCTTGAGTAACTCCGGCTTCGTGAATCGAGGTGGGGGTCTGATCGTCGACACGTTTTGGGACCTGCCCCGGACGCGTACCATGATCGAGCTTTACGCGACGGTGTCGCAGGAGCCGGCTCGTCGGCTCGTGAACACACACCACAACGGCGATCACTGCTGGGGGAATCAGCTTCTTCGAGATGCCGAAATCATCGGGCACCGCCTCTGCGCCGAGGCCATGATGAAGGACCTGAAGCCCGAAACGCTGCAGGCGATGGCGCGCTCCCCGGACCTCGCTCCTGAACTCCGGTCGTTCGCGGAGGCCCTTCTGGAATTCGATTTCGACGGTATCGAGCTCACGCCCCCGACGACGCTGATCGAGGACCGTCTGGACCTCGATCTGGATGGCCGTCCCGCCGAGATCCTTTACGTCGGCCCTGCCCACACGGCTGGCGACGTGATCGTCCACCTCCCGGAGGAGCGGGTCGTCTTCGGCGGGGACGTCCTCTTCATCTCCTGCACGCCGATCGGCTGGGAGGGGACATTCTCACGCTGGCTGGAGGCACTCGATCAGATCATCGGGCTCGAGCCCGAGGTCGTCGTTCCCGGGCACGGGCCCGTGTGCGGGGTGGAAGAGGTTCGAGAGCTCAAGCGGTATTTCGAGTACGTCATCGCGGAATCGAAGCCTCTCTTCGAGGCGGAGCTTTCGGCGCTCGAAGCTGCGAAACGCATCGACCTCGGGCCTTACGCGGACTGGGCTGAGCCCGAGCGCCTGATCTTCAACGTGGAGCGCGCGTACCGCGAGCTGCGCGGAGATCAATGGGACGCGCCCGTCAACGCGGTCGGGCTACTAAGCCAGGCCTCCGAGCTCCGGCGACACCGCGAGACGTCCCGCGCATAGTCTCCGACGAATTGCTCGCTCGTTGAGACGTCGACTCGCCTCAGCCGAGATGCTGGCCGAAGAAAGCGAGCATGCGACGCCAGGAATCCTCCGCCGCCTCCTCGTTGTACTCGACGTGGAGGAGCGGTCGGCTGAGCGTAGCCAGCAGCCTCAGCCCGGCCTGGTTCAGGTAGGAGTGTCCCGCATCTTCGTACATGCGAATATCGTGTTCCTTACCGAGCTCGTTCAGCGTGTCGATGAGCTTGTGTCCCAGAGGCGCGAACGTTCGATCCTTTCCACCATACCCGCCGACGAGTGGACAGACGCGTTCCAGCTCCTCTCGTGGGCGGATTCCCCCGTAGAAGACCCCGGCCGCCGAGACACTCTCGCGGGTGCCGAGCAAGAGCGCGAAGCCGCCACCCATACAGAAGCCGACCGCCCCGACGCGGGTCACGTCCTCGCGAGCTTCGAGGAGCTCGATCGCGGCCTCGAGCTCCTCCACCATCGGTCCCGACCCTGCCTGCAGCGCCTGGAACGCC
>DAOUZG010000037.1 GCA_030665705.1 Deltaproteobacteria bacterium
TGTGCCTCGTGCGCCGCGAGGGTCGAGCGCGTCCTGGCGCGTCAGCCCGGTGTGCTCAGCGCCAGCGTGAACTTTGCGACCGCGCGGGCCGTCGTCGAGCTCGAAGCCGAGGTGGGCGACGCGCAGGAGCTCGAGGAGGCGGTGCGCAAGATCGGATACGGGTTGCGGAAGGCCGATGTCTCAACCGAGAAACGCCGCCACGATGCAGAGGCAGAGGCGTTCCGCAGGCAGCGACGCATCACCGTGTGGGCGGCGGCGTTCACCCTTCCGATTCTGGTTCTCGGCATGAGTGGGATCGGCGGCGAGTGGGGCCGGTGGCTCCAGGCGCTGCTCGCGACCCCGGTCCAGTTCTGGTTCGGCGCTCAGTTCCACCGCGCGGCGCTGGCGCGTGCGAGGACGTTCGGCGCGAACATGGACACGCTGGTCTCCGTCGGGACACTCGCCGCGTTCGGCTACTCCGCGGTGGGGCTGTTTACCGGAGAGCCGCTCTTCTTCGACACCGCGGCGGTGATCGTCACGCTGATCCTCTTCGGCCGTACGCTGGAGGCGCGGGCGAAGGGGCGGGCGTCCGAAGCGATCCGCAAGCTCGTCGAGCTCGGTGCAAAGGAGGCGACCGTCCTTCGGGAAGGTGAGGAAGTTCGGGTGCCCGCAGAGTCGGTGGAGCGTGGGGACCTGTGTGTGGTTCGCCCGGGTGAGAAGGTTCCGACCGACGGAGTCATCGTCGAGGGGAGCTCGTCCTTCGACGAGAGCATGCTGACCGGCGAGTCGATCCCCGTGGATCGGGGGCCGGGCGAAGAGGTCTTCGGCGCCACGCTCAACGGCGAAGGTCGCGTGGTCATTCGTGCCACACGTGTGGGACGCGACACGGCGCTCGCGCAGATCGTGCGGCTTGTCGAGGAGGCGCAGGCCTCGAAGGCACCCGTGCAGCACCTCGTCGATCGCGTGGCCGGGGTCTTCGTTCCCGTGGTGCTCATCGTGGGCGCCGGAACCTTCGCCGCCTGGCTCCTCCTGGGTGCGGACCTGGCGGCCGCCGTTCGAAACGGGGTCGCGGTTCTGATCATCGCCTGCCCCTGCGCGCTCGGCCTCGCCACGCCGACGGCGATTCTCGTTGGAACGGGCCGAGGGGCCCAGCTCGGGGTTCTCTTCAAGGGGGGCGACGTCTTCGAGCGATCCCGCACCGTAGACGTCGTCGTGTTCGACAAGACCGGGACACTCACGCGCGGAGAAATGGTGCTGACGGACGTGGTGACCGATCCGTCACAGGTTGACACATTTATGAGACGAGTTGCCTCGGTCGAAGCGGCCAGCGAGCACCCCGTCGCGCGTGCGGTTGTTGCAGGGGCGGAGCAGCGGGGGGTCCGCCCCGTCTCGGTAAGCGACTTTCGTGCTCTTATCGGACGGGGAGCCCGCGCCCTCGTGGAGGGGGTGGAGGTCGTGGTCGGCCGCGAGACACTGATCAACGAGCTAAGCCTGGACGTACCAACCCACCACGCCGAGGCCCTGGCGCGGCTCGAGGCGGAAGGGAAGACCGTTTTCCTCGCTGCGTGGGAGGGCGCGGTCCAGGGTGTGGTTGCGGTTGCGGACACGCTACGCGACACAGCGCGCGATGCGGTGCGGGAGTTTTCGGCACTTGGGGCCACGGTGGTGATGATGACCGGCGACAATCGAATCACCGCGGAGGCCATTGCGCTCGAGCTGGGGATCGAACGTGTCCACGCAGAGGTTCTGCCCGAGGGCAAGGCGGCCGAGGTCCGTCGGATCCGCGAGGAAGGACACGTCGTGGCGTTCGTCGGGGACGGGATCAACGACGCCCCCGCGCTGGTCGAAGCCGACCTGGGGATGGCCGTCGGGACGGGGACCGATGTGGCGATCGAGGCCGGGAACATCGTGCTCCGCTCCGGCGAGCCCCGCCTGGCGGTGATCGCGCTGCGTCTCGCGCGCCGGACCTTCCGAACGATCGGGCAGAACCTCCTCTGGGCCTTCGGCTACAACGTGGCCGCCATCCCGCTCGCGGCGCTCGGCTTTCTCGATCCGATGGTCGCTGCTGCCACGATGGCTTTCTCGAGCGTCTCCGTCGTCACGAACAGCCTCCGCCTGCGAGGTGCGCCGTAGCCTCGGTGGCGGTGACGGGCGCCTCCACGTGAAGAGCGAAGACTACGGGCTTCCGCTCTCGGGATCGGGTGTGGGGCGGCCCACCAGCAGGAGAACCAGGGCCATCGCCCCGATCCCGCTGGCCATCGCGAGCCAGAAGGACCACCAGTCAAAGATCAACGTCGGGAGATAGCCGAAGACAACGGCGGCGGCCGCGGTGAGGAGGGCGTAGGGCGCCTGCGTGCGGACGTGATCGATGTGATCGCTCGCACTCGAGACGGACGAGAGAACCGTCGTGTCCGAGATGGGCGAGCAGTGATCCCCCAGGATGGATCCCTCCAGGACTGCGCCGATGCACACAATCACCATCCCCACGCTTCCAACCGGATGTTCCATTCCGATCGCCGCGGAGAGGCCCACGACATTGGGGAGAAGAATTCCCATGGTCGACCAGGAGCTTCCCGTTGAAAACGCGACCAGCCCGGCAACGGCGAAAAGCAGCGTGGGAAGCAGAGCCGGAGCCACCCCACCGGAGAGCAGCGCGGAGAGGTAGTCCGCCGTGTTCAGGTCCTCGCAGACGGCCCCGATCATCCAGGCCTCGAACAGCAGGACAATTGCGAAGCCGAGCGAGCGCGTGCTGAGCACGGCAGAGCGGGACATCTCCCCCCAGGTGAGGTGGGGCCGGGCGGTCCTCACCCCACCCCATTGAAGTAGGGCCGCAACGACCATCGACGTCCCCGCCAGGGCAAGGCCCACGGCGGCGTATCCGACGAGGTCCGCAGTGACGAACGGTGCGAGCACGCCCTCGAGCCGCGTCTTCAGGACGAAGGAGGTCGCGAACGCAGCCGTCAATGCAATTCGCACGACGTTCGAGCCTGCGAGAACCGTGGCGACGAACAGCCCGACGAGGGCCCCGACCAAGATGGGGCCCGCGCCACTTCCCTTGAAGAGGATTGGGGCGATTCCCTCGAGGCTCAGCAACGCGCCGGGGTCTTCGGCCAGGACGCCGAAACCGCCTCCGGTGCGGAAGATCTCCAGGATGGTCACGGCCACGACGGCGATCAGGGGGAATGCCCCTTTTCTCCAGTCGGGCGGCACGGCCCCACTCGGTTCGATCCGAGTCAGCTCCTCCGAGACGACCGGCGTGCCGCCCGGCCTCACGAGCGCGCCCGTTGTCCGCGCGCGCCTCTCCGCGGAACCCATCGGCCCGAAGTCGCGACCGGTTGCGATTAGGAGCCCGACAAAGGCGAGCGTAAACAGACAGTAGAACCGGAACGGGATGGTCTGCAGGAAGATCGCGTAAGCGTTCTCCGTGATGCCCACGCCTGGGAGCTGCGCGCTGTAGGTCGAGACCTCGACCGCGACCCACGTGGAGAGGATCGAGATGCCGGCCACTGGAGCCGCCGTGCTGTCGACGATGTAGGCGAGTTTCTCCCGTGAGACCCGCATACGGTCCGTGAGGGGTCGCATCGTGCTCCCCACGAGCACACAGTTCGCGTAGTCGTCGAAAAAGAGAAGGAGTCCCATCCCGAAGGTGGCCGCGAGCGTTGAGCGCACGCTGCGTGCATACCGGCGCAACGCGTCGACCATGGCCTCGACACCGCCGCATCGGCTCATGACACCGACCATCGCGAGGAGCGCAACGACGAATCCGATGATCTCGATGCGAAACGAGCTCACGATCTCGTTGCGCAGGTAGACTCCAAAGACATCAACGAGACCCGAAGCCAGCGCGCCTACGATCGACGCTCCCTGCCCGAGGTTGATGGCAACGGCGCCGACCGAGATCCCCATGAACAGCGCCACGAGCGGACGACCCCAGATCAAGCCGACCGCGATCGCAACCAACGGGGGAAGAAGGGCTCCGCGTCCGGGGAGTCGCCAGCGCCCTCCGGCGTTTACCCTGTGCGGAGGGCCATCCGAGATCTGCCCGACGACGGTCAGCTCATCATCGTCTTCGAAGAGCACCAGTGCCAATGGAATCGCACCGGGGGTTCCCGGCGACGAGAGGGAAACCGGCGCAAGGCCAATCTCTCGTCGGTGCGCGCTGTAGAGGTTCAGACCCGAGGCAACGGCGCGGCGAAACGGCTCGGGGTCCCAGGTCGTGCCCTCGACGATCGGCCTCTCGATACGCAGCCCGATCGCATGTGCGTCGGAGGATGCGAGCGCAGCGTCCAGGGCTCTAAAGAACGTCTCACGATCCCTCGTCTTCTCCCTGTCCTCACCGAACGCACGCTCATAGTCCTCTGTGAGGACGCGAGCGAGGGCTGCTGCCACAAGCCGATCCGGGTCCGGCTCGGGCACGAGGAGTGCAGCGGTCAGGGCAACCCCGAGGATCCAGGGGAGCCAGGCAAAGAGACGGCGCAACAGTCGGGTCAAGGCGAACGCGGAGCACCGCGGGCGAAGGAGAGGATGCGATCGGCCAGGAGATCTGGGTGCGTGATGGGGAGCATGTGGCTTCCCTGAGGCACCATCAAGAGGTCCGAGCGTGCAATGCGCCCGTGAAGATCCTCGCCCACGCGGGGTGGAACAAGCAGATCGTCGCTGCCGTGGATCACGAGTGTCGGTACCCGCAAGTCCTCAACGTGGAGCTGGTCGAATCCGTCACGATCGAGTCGAGGTCCCTCCCTACGCCACGTGTGGATCGATCCAGGCAGGGACATCAGGGCCAACGTCTGCTCCGTCCACCCCGGCGGTATCGCCTCTGCGGAGCCGAATGCCAGGGCGCTGATCTGTCGCAATCTCGCCCGTGCCGGAAGACCGGCAGCGAGTCCCCAGCGTTGCACCGGGGCGGAGTGAAGAAGCCGTTCGGCCCAACTGAGTGCGTCCGGCTCGGAAGACGGCCCGATCGAGCCAACCAGAACGAGTCGGGTGACCCGGTGGGGTGCCCGCAGCGCAGCCCTCTGAACGACTCCGCCGCCGTAGGACCAGCCCACCAGTGTGGCGCGGTCGATCCCGAGTGCATCGAGCAGACCCAGGAGTTCGAGCGCGTTTGCCTCCAGCGTGAACGCCTCGTCCTCTCCCCTCCGGTCGGACCGCCCGTAGCCGACGCGGTCGTACCAGACGATGCGGCGCGCTCCCCGCTCCAGTCGCTCCGGAAGGGGCCTCCAGTCATAGGCGCTTCCCGGGAGACCGTGTACCAGGACGATCGCCGGACCCGATCCGGTCTCCAGCACGTTCAACCGATGACCGCCGGCGAGCTCGACGAGTCGCCCGGGCGGAGGGATGGCCGACTCATCCGGGCCCCATCCGAGAAATCGGGAGAGAATGGGAGGCACGACGATCAGGACGACGACGATCGCGACAACACCGACGAGAATCTTCCTCATGGAGTTCCTCTCCACGCGATCCCCCGCAGGTCGCTCACAGACGGTACTTCGGTTTGTACTGCGTTCCCACGAGGCCGACCACGTTCTCGAAGAGCACCTCGAGTCGGCGCGCAAAGCTGAGTGTGAACTCGGTGCCCCACAGGGACTCACGCACGATGGATTTCTTAAGAGCGGGTGGATATTGCGCGACCTTGAACGGTGCTGACTCGGAGTAGTAGAGGCCCAGGTCGATGTGGGAGTCGGGATGCGCTGTGCCCCTGGCCCACGATCCGCCCAGCCCAACCGCCGCGACCCCGCGCACGCCGATGAGCTCCTGCAGGACCTCTTCGACGAGCTTCTGCTTCTTCTCCGGCAGCCCGTCTGCCCCGGTCATTCCCTTCCGCTTAGCCCTCGATTAAGGGCCGGACCGCCTCCGGCATCTGCTCTGCCACGCGGATGATCGGGATGCCCGTTTGCGTGTTCTGGTTCATCTCCTGCATGGCACGCGGCAGATCCTCGAACGCGTAGATCTCCTGGTGGACCGAGGGTCGGAAGACCGCTCCGTACAGTGGAGCCGCGGCCCACGCTTCCTCGATCGTGTTGAGGTGGATGTGGTCCAGCGTGATCTGCTTGACGGAGAGCCCGGCGGAGTCGTACTGGAGTCGCTGGCCGAGCTGCCATCCCGCGCTCACGTTGACTCCCTCCCGGGCCAGCGCCGCGACCCCGGCTTGGAACACGTTGCCGCGTAGCATGTCGCAGACGATATGCATGCCGACCCCCTCCGTCAGCTCCTTCACGCGCCTGGAGAAGCCACGCACGTCGTCTCGCGCGGCGAACCGGTTGAATGCAGCCTGGTCGATCGGCTCCGCTCCGAGCTCTTCCAGGTGCGCACGGCGCGCGGGATTCCCGGAGCAGAAGAAGGCCCGATGCCCTTCGGCGAGGGCCAGCATCAAGAAGAGCTCCGAGACGCCGCCGCCGAAGCCGAGCACGTTCATGCGTGCCAGCCTCTCCCGACTGACCTTTAAACGGAAGATCCCCTCGGCGCGTCGCCAGAGGTGGTAGGCCGTCGGGGCTCGGAGCGGAAGCGCAGCGATTTCCCAGAGGTTCAAACCGCACTCCAGGGGAGCCGCGACGAGTTGCCAGTCCGCGACGACGGCTTCCTCGCAGTACCAGCCCCTCGATTCAGGCTGGTCGTAGGCCCAGATTCGCAGGGGATACCCATACGCATCGGGCTCCCCGTTCGCGTGGGTGATCACGATCTGTCCGGGGCGAAATCGCTTGACGTTCGATCCGACCTCCGTGACCTCGGCCACGGCGCTGTTTCCCGGATAGATCTTCCCGCCACGCATCTCCACGATGTTGATCGTGTCGGCGAGCGCGGCGTGATCCACGTTGTGCTCGGCTGAGACCGCGAGGATGCGCAGTCGAACGTCCCCGGGACCGACCTCTGGGAGTTCCAGCTTGTCCATCCGGATCACGCGGGAGATGTCGAAGTTTCGAAGGTCGTCTCCAACGCGCTCTCGCTCCTGAGCGATGGCTTCGGCGGTAATCGCATAAGCTCGGACCATGAAGTTCTCTCCTCTTCCGCGATGCGCATGATGAGGCCTCGGCGCGGCCGTTTGCAAGAGGCCGCGCCCCGGGGCGGACGCTCTGTGTCACACTCGGCGTTCCGTGGACGGAGGAACCGGGATAGTGGAGAAGAAGCTCGAAGGGAGAAGGGCTCTGGTCACCGGGGGCTCCCGGGGCATTGGGAAGGGCATCGTCCTCGCCCTTGCGGAGGCGGGTGCGGACGTGGCGATCGGGTACCGCCGCGAGGCGGATGCGGCCCAGGCGACGGTGCGGGAGATCGAGGCGCGGGGGCGCAGAGGGGCAGCCTTCCAGGCCGACATCCGCGACTACGACGCGGTACGGGCGATGGTGAGAGGCGCCTGTGAAGCCTTCAGCGGTCTCGATATCGTCGTTGCGAACGCGGGCGTCGCGGCGCGCTACCAGCCGCTCCACGAGGTAGAGCCGGGCTACTGGGACCGCGTGATCGGGATCGACCTCCACGGCGTGTTCCACACCGTGCACGCGGCTCTGCCCGTCCTCAGGGAGCAGCGCTCTGGAGTGATCCTGACCGTCTCCTCCGTCGGAGCCGATACCTGTGGCCCCAACGGCGGGCCGTACGCCGCGGCAAAGGCTGGGGTCAATGCACTCACCCGCGTCATGGCGAGGGAGAACGCCGAGCTCGGAATCCGCTGCAACGTGATCGCTCCGGGCCTCATCGCAACCGACATGGCCGAGGGGATGATCAAATTCCACGGTGATGCGATCGTGAAGAGTATTCCTCTGGCCCGAATGGGTACCCCCGAGGAGGTGGGGCGGCTCGCCGTCTACCTCGCGTCGGACGACGCGGCGTGGATCACCGGCGAGGTGTTCCGGATCGATGGAGGAGAAGGACCGTGAGTGCGGTGGAGCTCGAGGACCGAAAGATCGGGCACGTCACCGTGCTGTTCGGGGAACGCACGGGCAAGTACCCACACGGGAACTCCTTGCTCGTACGTGGGGCCGGGGAGACGATCCTGATCGACCCGTCTCTCTCGGTGATTCCGCGTCGCGACGCGCTTCCACCCATTGATCGGCTTCTCCTGAGTCACTGCCACGAAGACCACATCGCGGCCAACTTCCTGTTTCAAGACGTCCCGTGGCACTTCCACGACGAGGATCTGCCCGGGATCCGGTCGCTCGAAGACATGCTCGCCATCTACGGATTTCCCGAGCCGCTGCGTTCGCTGTGGAAGGGTGTGCTCGTAGAGCAGTTTCACTTCGTTCCGAGCTCGGATGCGGTGGGCTTCCGGGATGGAGACGTCTTCGATCTCGGGCAGGTGCGAATTCGCGTGATTCACACTCCGGGCCATACCCGCGGACACAGCGTCTTCCTCGTGGAACCCGACGATCTCGTCTACCTGGGGGATATCGACCTCTCGAGCTTCGGGCCGTACTACGGAGAGGCGTGGTCCGATCTCGAAGCCTTTGAGCGCACGCTCGAGGAGCTTCGGCACCTCCAGGCGCGCTGGTATGCGACGTTCCACCACGTCGGTCTGCTCGAAGGTCGCGAGGCGTTCCTCGCGAGGCTCGAGCGCTTTGCGGCGGTCATCCGCGACCGGGAAGAGCGTCTGCTCGGGTTCCTGACGGAGCCCCGCACGCTGGACGAGATAGTGGAACACCGGTTTGTGTTCCGTCGCAAGGACGGGGGTATCCACATCGAGTCGGTGGAGCGTCGCAGCATGGCTCAGCACGTGGACCGGCTGCTTCGCGAGGGGAGAATCCGGGAGGTGTCTCCGGGGGGGTACCGGGCGGCGAGTGGTTGACTCCCCCCACCCCTGCGTTGATAATGACACAAGGAGGCGAAGGCGAGAGGGTGGCGAAGGTGCCCACGGGCTCTGGTTCGGGCGAGTCTAGTCCCCAGCGGACCGTTTTGCGCGACGAGGTCGCGGAGCGTATCCAGGCCAAGATCCTCAGCGGCGCCCTGCGTCCGGGAGACCGTCTGCCGCCCGAGCGAGAGCTCGCCGAGCGGCTCCGGGTAAACCGCAGCTCCATCCGCGAAGCGCTCAAGAAGCTCGAGCAACTGGGCCTCGTCACGAGCCAGCAGGGGTCCGGGACACGCGTCCAGAGCATCGAGGAGGCGAGCCTGGACGTCCTCATGCGCCTGCTCTTCTTGGACGGGCACCCGAACATTCCCTGGATTCGGGACTTCCTGGATCTCCGCGCGGCGTTTGCACCCGGCGTGGTCCGGCTGGTGATCGAGCGTGGGTCGGAGGAGGAGGTCCGCGAGATCGCCGAGCTGTTCAATCGTTGCGCCGACACGGGGCTTCCGGACCCCGACTATCTGGAGGCGGTTCTCTCCGCCACTGACTCACTCGCCCGGGCGTCACACAACCGCGCCGTCATGCTGCTCTGGAACTCCCTGCGGAGGGTCCAGACCCAGCTCCCGTTTCAGAACGTGCTGGTGGCGACCGCTCGGAGCCGCGACCGGTTCGTACCTGGCATAAAACGGCTGGCCATGGCCCTCGAGGCTCGGGATCTCGCCACCGCCGAGCGCGCCGTGCTCGACGTTCTCGCTCGAACCAGGGAGCTCATTCTGGCGGTCCTCGAGGCGATGGTCGATCAGCCGGAGGCCGCCCCCCGCTCTTCCCGCGCGCGTCCGCGCGCTTGACCAACTCGGCTCCTCGCGATACAAGAACGCCGTCCGTCCTGACCGAGGTACGCCTCGGGCGTGCCCGGGATTCGGGCGCGCAGACCCACGCAGGAGTGTGTTTTGATGCAGATGACGAGCCGTCGTCGGAGCGCGAACGGCAGCCGGCCACTCGAGTTCCTCAGGGGGTTCCTGCGGAATCCTAAGGAGGTCGGGTCGGTGATCCCGAGCTCCCGGTATCTGATCCGCCGGGTCCTCGACCGTGGTCGGGTCTCCCGGGCACAAGTCATTGTCGAGCTCGGTCCGGGCACGGGCGTGCTCACCCGGGAAATCCTCCGCCGGATGCCGATCTCGGCCCGGCTCATTGCGGTGGAGATCAATCCCCAGTTTGTACGCGTCCTTCGACGGGCACTCCCCGACCCGA
>DAOUZG010000179.1 GCA_030665705.1 Deltaproteobacteria bacterium
CGGCCGGCTGGCTGTAGACCCCGAGTGTGAGGAGATCGGCCATCGCGTCGGCGATCTTCCGACCGAGCCGCTCCTCCACCAGCTCCCGGACACTCCGCGGTCCGCCGTGGTGCCGTCGGAACGGCTCTAGAAGTGGGGCCGCGAGGAGGCGTAGCGGAGAGACGAGGCTCCCGCGCAGGAGCTCCGGAAGAGACGGGGGCATGCGGATCAGTCTTCCGTTGCGCAACACGTACGGGGCACGCCGCTCGGCCCGAACGGGCTCGAGGCCCACGCCGGCGAAGAGCCGTTCCAGCTCGGGCGTCGAGCGAACCGTCTGGGGGCCCCGCTCCAGGAGGATCTCCCCAACCTGTCGGGTCTCGACCGGGCCTCCGACCCGATCGGCGGTTTCCAGCACCAC
Source organism: Deltaproteobacteria bacterium (assembly GCA_030665705.1). Taxonomy (GTDB): domain Bacteria; phylum Myxococcota_A; class UBA9160; order SZUA-336; family SZUA-336; genus DAOUZG01. The sequence continues at coordinate 398 of DAOUZG010000179.1, forward strand.
GACGTCGCGGCCGTGCTCGGCCAGCTCCGTGGCGCAGGCGAGACCCGCGACACCCGCCCCGACGACGACGACCTCGGTCTGCGTCATTCCACCTCTCCGAGCGTTCGCAGGACCACCCGTGCCAGCACGCGGCCGAACCGGTCCGTGGCATTCTGCGTGGAAAGGCGCTTGTACCACGGCACGCCGTGTGCCCGGGCATGTTTGCCGACCAGGACGTCGAGCTCGTAGAGCGTCTCCACGTGCTCCGAAACGAACGCGATCGGAACGACGAGGACCGGCCGACCCTCCCGCCCGAGCTTCTCCACGACCTCCAGCGTGTCGGGGCCCGTCCACCGAATCGGGCCGACGCGACTCTGAAACCCGATCCGCCACGCTGCGTCGCCCAGACGCTCGACGACGCCGCTGATCGTCTCGTCGATCTGCGTGCGGTACGGGTCGCCCCGACGGATGGAACGCTCGGGCAGACCGTGGGCGCTGAAGAGGACCACCACCCCGGGCGGTGCATCACGAAGCGCGTCCCGGATCCGGTCGGCGAGATCGTCGAGGTAGCTCGGCTCGTCGTGCCAGGAACGGATCGGGACGGGTGGCGAGAGGCCGAGGCGTTGCGCCGCCTCCGCTAAGTCGTCGAGACTCGACGCGGTGGTCGCGAAAGAGAACTGGGGGTAGAGCGGGAGCGCCACCACCGAGTGTCGTACGTGTGGCGACAGGGCGAGCAGCGCCTCTTCCGCACGCGGCGGCGTGTACCGCATGGCGACCGTCACGTCGGCCTCGACCCCCTCTTCGGCGAGGGCCCTACGGAGAGCGTCGGCCTGGGCCCGTGTGATCGACACAATGGGCGAGCCGCCCCCGATCTGTGCGTACTGCCCCCGGACACGGAAGAAGCGAAGCTGGGCGATGAGCTCGGCCAACGCGTAGCGAGCCGGCGCGGGCATCGGCAGGATGGCCCGGTCTCGGAACATGTTCCGGAGAAACGAACGGATGTCCGCCGCGGTGGAGGGGCCACCCATATTCAGAAGGACTACCCCGAGCTCGCGACCCGCCAACCGTAGCTCCTCAGACGGTCCGTGAGAACATCGGACGATCGCCGGTCTGGCCCGGGAGGTAGGCGTCGAAGGTCATCGCGACCACGCGAAGGAACACCCGCCCGATCGGCATGACCCGATAGGCGCCGTCTTGGAAGGCCAGAAGATAGTCGTCGACGAAGGGGGCCAGTCGCTCCTCCAGATCCGGGATCCGGTCCGAGAGCGCCTCGCCGAACTTTGTTTCGTACTTCGACGGGCTCACCTCTCCCTGGCACATGAGACGGTGGATGAGCCATTTTCGTCGCTTGTCGTCCTCGGAGAGCCACCACCCGCGCATCGTCGCGAGCGTTCCCCCTACGATGCGCTCCTGCCACTCCATGGCGTCGCGTGTCGACTGGGCGTACGCCTCGGCCGTCTCCGAGATACCGCTGGCTCCGAAGGCCATCAGGTCGACGCCCTCCTTCGTCGTGTATCCCATGAAGTTGCGGCGGAGATCCCCGGTTTCCGCCGCGATCGCGAGCTCGTCGTCCGGTAGCGAGAAGTGATCGAGCCCGAGGAAGCGATAGCCGGCTTTCTCGAAGCCCTCGACGGCGGTGAGGAAGATGGCGACCTTGCGCTCCGGCTCCGGCAGATCCTTGTTCTCGAAGCCCCGTTGCTGCTTCGAGATCCAGGTCACGTGCGCATAGCTGTAGAGAGCGATCCGGTCGGGCCGATTCTCGATGACTCGCTCCACCGTCTCCCGGAACGTGTCGACCGTCTGAAAGGGGAGACCGTAGATCAGGTCGTAGTTGACGCTCAGGAAGCCGACCTCGCGCGCCTCCCGGGTGAGCCGCTCCGTCTGCTCCTCCGTCTGGTTCCGGCGGACCGCCTTCTGCACGACTGGGGAGAAGTCCTGCACGCCCATGCTGATTCGGTTGAATCCGTTGGCTCGGAGCACCTCGAGTTGATCGCGGGCCGTCACACGCGGATCGACCTCGATGCTCCGTTCGGCATCCGGCTCCGGTGGGAAGCGGGCGTCGATGATCTTGCACATCCGGTCGAGTTCCTCCGGGGAGAGGAACGTGGGCGTGCCACCCCCGACGGAGAGCTGTGTGGTGCGCCGGTCCCCGCCGATCGTCTCCGCCACTCGGTCGGCCTGCCTCTGCAGGGCGTCGAGGTAGGGCCGGGCCACCGAGTGGTCCTGCGTGATCCGGCGGTTGCACGCGCAGAAGCCGCAGAGCCGCTCGCAGAACGGTATGTGGATGTAGATGGATAGGACGCGATCGCGGCAGAGCGAGAGTGCCCGTCGGAAATCCTCGTCACCGAACTTCTCACTGAAGACCGGGGCGGTGGGGTAGCTCGTGTAGCGCGGCCCCGGACGGTCGTAGCGGGGGATCCGAATCCGGACCTCCTCGGCGTCGGGAACCGCGAAGAGCGACTCGGGCGAGGTCATCCGCTCGCTCCTTCCCCGTTCTGCACGGCCTCCACAAACGCTGCTACGCCTTCGACGGGGGTGGTCGGATAGACCCCGTGCCCGAGGTTGACGATATGCCCACGCGCTTTGCGTCCTGCTTCCACGATTCTCCAGACGAGACGCCGGACGGTGTCGGGATCGGCGTGGAGCGCTACCGGGTCGAGGTTTCCCTGGAGCGAGACGTTCGATCCGACCCGTGCCGCGGCCTCGGCTAAGTCGATGCGCCAGTCGACCGAAACGACGTCCGGACCGAGAGCGGCAAGATCCTCGAGCAGATGGGTCGCTCCGCGCGCGAACAGGATGACCGGAGGCCGATTGCTCGGAAGGGCCTCGAGGACCCGTGCCAGCGCCTTTCCGGCGAGGCGTTGGAAGGCGGGTGGCGAAAGAAGCCCGGCCCACGTGTCGAAGATCTGCAGCACGTCCGCCCCCGCCTCGGCCTGCAGGCGGAGGGCCTCGGCGGTCACGTCGGCCAGGCGCTCCAGGAGCGCGTCGAGGAAGGCGGGGTCGCGGTGCGCGAGCACCCGCACGGCCAGAATGTCCCGTGAAAGCCTCTCCTCCGTGCTGTAGGCCGCCAGTGTCCACGGCGCCCCCGCAAACCCGATGATCGGAACGTCAGCCCCCACCTCGCGGCGGATCCGGCGAATCGCGTCACACGTGGGAGCCAGTGCTTCGGTCAGATCCCCCTCCAGCCTCCCCAGGTCTCCCGGAGCCCGAATCGGATCGTGGATGACGGGGCCCGGGGTGAACTCGAGGTGGAGGCCCAGCGCGGCGAGCGGGATCAGGATGTCCGAGAAGACAATGACCGCATCGACGCCGAAACGTCGGTACGGCTGAAGCGAGACCTCAGCCGCGAGGTCGGGATCGTCGCATAGCTCCAGGAACGAGGCCCGGGCTCGGACGGCCCGGTACTCCGGGAGGTAGCGGCCCGCCTGGCGCATCAGCCAGACGGGGGGCCGATCCACCGGGCCGCCGCGGCAGGCACGCAGCATCCGCTCGCGTCGGGTCAGAGGGGCACCCTCCGTGTACTCGCCCTGGGCCACCATTCGGTTCAAGAATAGGGCGGACGCCCGGACGTTGCCCCCGTTTCCCGGTTGTAGGGATGCGCCTTGCGGTTGAGCGGCGAGCGGGTGACGAAGGGGCTCTCGGCCAGGAAAAAACGGTAGGGAAGCCGGGTCCCGCGGGAGAGACCGATGCGCGGCCCCGTGAGGATGCATGCCTCGAGCTGCCGCCGCGCCGCCTCGATCCGGAGCGGGCCCCGCCCGATTCCGCGGCCGTAGTGGTCCAGGCCGATGCCGAACGCCTGGGCGAGCTTCCCCGGCCCACTGGCAAGCTCCCGCGCCTCGGTGCGTCCCCGGCGAGCTCTCATCACGTCCAGGCCCTCGGTGGGCTCGACCGCGCGCAACAGGACCGCGGCGGCAGTGCCCTCGGGCTCACAGACGACGTTCACACAGACGTGCAGGCCCATGGTCTGGTAGACGTAGAGGCGCCCGGAGGGGCCGAACATCACCTGGTTTCTGGGGGTGGTTGTGCGGTAGGCGTGGGACGCTGGATCGGTGCCCCGGCCGAGGTACGCCTCCACCTCCACGATCCGTCCCGCAAGCAGCGTTCCGTCGGGAAGGAGGTGCACGAGCTTGCACCCGAGTAAATCCGGAGCCACCTCTAGACAGGGACGAGCGAAGAAAGCCCGGGTCAGATGCGCCATTCGAGTTGCGG
>DAOUZG010000169.1 GCA_030665705.1 Deltaproteobacteria bacterium
GCTCCAGATCCCGCGCGAGGGAGTCTCGTGAGGCGCCGTCGATGACGGCCGAGTGGCGGTAGCTCGGGTGCTCGACGCGGAGCCGCACGGGCGCCGACGGGTCCCGGAACAGAGTCGCCAGCTCTCGCCCTAGAGGGAATCGCACGTACTGCACCGCGGAGATGCGGTCCTGCTCGAACTGCTTCTCGTCAAAGGTCGCCTGTACGCTACGACCGCCGACGTCCAGGTAGACGTACTCGTCGATCCCGACCAGTCGATCGAGCTCCTCTTTGATCCGGGAGAGCTCCAGGATCTCGATCATGAGCGTTGCCGAGAGCTCGTCGTCGCCGGGGATGAGTTCGTTGTAGACGTCGATCTCCGCCTGGACCTTTTCGGGCTTTAGGATGTGCTCGGCCCGGACCATCTCTTGAATCTGGAAGCGCACCGTATCTCGATTCTCGAAGATGAAGGTGAGCTTCTCCCCGACGGGGATCCGCCGGGGGCGCTTCAGCTCGATCATCTGATCTCGGAAAGTGTCGCGTCCCTGTTCGTAGGCCATATGATCGACGATCTCTTCGATCCGGATGGGCTTCACGGAGAATCCTCCAGTCCATAGGCGTCGCGGAGAAGCTCGATTGGATGACGTGCTTGCCGCCCGGTCCCCTCGAGTATCCGGAGCGCGGCCAGTGGACAGTCGGTGGCGACGTGGTCGGGCTCGACCTGTTGGATGCGATCCAGCAGCGCTCCGGCGATCTCCAGACTCTTCGCGTACCACCGAGCCTTCATCCCCCAGGTTCCGTCGACGCCGGAGCAGTGGTCCAGCATCTCGACCTCCGCTCCGGCGAGGCGGAGAAGCTGCCGCGAGCGGAAGCCGATGTTCTGCGATTTCAGGTGACAGGGCACGTGGTAGGCCACGCGTCCGAGGGGCTGTGTGAAGCTCCGGTCGAGCTTCTCCTCGGCTCTGAGGCCCCACAGATACTCGCCCAGGTCGTAGGTCTTGGAGGCGAGAAGGTTGGCGTCCGCGGAGTCCAGAAGCTCCGGTACCTCCTTCTTGAGCTGATAGGAACAGGTCGGACCCGGGACGACAATCGGGATCCCCTCCCGCACGCGAGAGACGAGGCGCTCGACCAGGAGCGTCGCCTTGCGTCGCGCCCCGTCCAGGTCTCCCCCGTGGAGTTGGGGGGCGCCGCAGCACCCGACGTAGCCGTTCTCCACCGCGATGCCGTTGTGCTCCAGCACCTGCACCGCGGCCCGCGCAGTCTCCGCCCCGCTGTGCTCGAGAAAGCAGGTTGTGAAGAGCAGCACCCGCCCCGCTCTCCCTTCGACCGTCTCGTGCTTCTCGAGCCAACGCGAGAACGGTCTCCGGGTGTAGATCGGCATCGGCCAACGTCGGTCCACGCCCGAGACTTTCTCCATCACCCTCCGGACGAGCTGGTTTCGGAACATGGCGTTAGTGAGGGAGGCGGTGAGAGAGGCGATCCGTCCCATCCGATCCGGGTCGTTCCCGAGGCGGTCGGCCAGTGCAATCCCCTGCTCCTGCGCCTCCACGATCTTCGCGCGGTTCATGAGCTTGGGGAAATCGATCAGCCAATCGTGGGGGGGGTGGTAGGGGCAGTGGTTGTAGCAGAGCTTGCACTGGTAGCAGAGGTCGATGACCTTGCGGATCTCGGCGGGTTCGAGATCCTCCGCCTCCTGCTCGTGTCGGTCGACCGCCTCGAACAGCGCCGGAAACGAGGGACAGAGCGGCAGACAACGACGGCACTCGTGACACTTGCCGAACACGCGCCGGGTCTCGACCTCCAGCGCCCCGCGATCCAAGAACTGGTCATTCCGGAAGCTCGGGTTCTTCATGGTCCATTCCCGAGGGGGGCGGCCGGAGCAGGAGAACCCCCCGGCTCCGGTGCTCCCGGTCTCGTACGGGCTAGAGCTCGAGGGTGTCGAGGGCCTTCTGGAATCGTCCGGCGTGGGACTTCTCGGCTTTTGCAAGCGTCTCGAGCCACTCCGCAACGTCCGCGAAGCCCTCCTCACGTGCCGTTCGTGCCATGCCCGGGTACATCTCGGTGTACTCGTAGGTCTCCCCGGCGACCGCCGCCGCCAGGTTCTTCTCCGTGTCTCCGATCGGCTTGTCCGTCGCCGGGTCTCCGACCCGCTTCAGAAAGTCGAGGTGGCCATGCGCGTGCCCGGTCTCGGCCTCAGCCGTATTCCGGAACAGGCCTCCGACCTCCGGGTAACCCTCGATGTCCGCCGTTCTGGCGAAGTAGAGGTACCTCCGGTTCGCCTGGGACTCTCCCGCGAACGCTTCCTTCAGATTCTGGTGGGTCCGGGACCCCTTGAGTTCGGGCATCTTCTCGAGTCTCCTATCGAATGGGTTGGGTGAGATTCCGGTCGGTGCACGACCGGCACAGACCGTAGAAATCGACCCGGACGCGCGTGGCGGTCACGCGGTACTTGCGGCGCACGCGCTCCGTCAGGCCCGCGGGCAGGCGTAGCTCGATGTCCTCGATCCCTCCGCACCCCTCGCAGATGAAGTGGTGATGCGGAGAGGGGTTTCCATCGTAGCGGGTCGGACCGTGAGGGGTGGATACCGCCTCGATCTTCCCCTCGGAGACCAGTATCTCGAGGTTCCGATAGACGGTCCCGAGCGAGAGCCGCGGCAGCTCCTCTTGCAGCGTCTCGTGAACCCGAGCCGCGGTCGGATGCTCTCTCGTCGTACCGAGAAGCTCGAACATCCGCTCGCGCGGCCGGCTTCGGTGCCGGCGCCCCGAGCGCCGGGGGGGAGTGACGCCTTTGCTACCCACGCCGCCGAGCCTAGGATAGCGGAGAGAAAATCGCAAGTCATTCTCGGAACTATTACTGATTCTGTTGCTCCGCCGCGCGGTTGCGCGGGGGCGCGGCTACCCGCGGGCTCCCGGGTCGGGGCTTGCCTCGGCGAGCCGGGTCAGCGCCGCCTCGGCCGCGCGCTGGAGGCTCCGGTCTGCGGTCTCGACGGCCCTCGTGAGGGCCTGGCGCGCGCTCTCGTGGGTCTCGGGCCGCTGCGCTACGACGTCCGGAACAACGACGGCCGCGATCCGCCGCATCCGCGGGTCGGGGTCATCGGAGAGGATGCCGAGGACACGATCTACGCAGGAGACGTCGGGCTCCGTGACCTTCGCCAACGAAGAGAGTGCCGCGCGTCGGACTTCCAGGTCGGGATCATCGAGCCGCTCCAGAAAGACCGCACGGCTCTCCTCGCGCTCAGGTGCCAGCTCGCGGAGCACGTAGAGCGCCATCCGGCGTCGGAGGGGCCTTGTCGAGGCGTGGGCCTCATCCAGGAGCACGGGAAGGACCTCGGGCTGCATGCGCCCGAGTGTGGCCAGCATGTGGGTGGCGCTCCACCGAAGGTCGCCATCGTCGAACTCGAGTGCGTCGAGCAGCGTGGGTAGAAGCCTCAGGCTCGGACGGCCCGCGTGAAAGAGCACGAACGCGACGGAGAACCGCGCGGACGGCGTTCCGTCCTGGAGCGCCCGCACGAGCTCACGCATCAATCCCGCATCTTTCGGCAGCCTTTCGATCGCCTCGTCACAGGCGAGTCGTCGGGTCGTGCGGTCGCCGGAGCCGAGTCGCTCGATCAGCCCGTCACTCCCGGAGCCGGGGTCACGCAAGGGTCCAGTGCTCCTGTCCCGCCGCATCGAGCTGTCTCACGGTGCGCCGCTCTCGCTCCAGTTTGCGGAGGTGGGAGAGTACGGACTGCCCGGCCGCCGGGTAGAGCACCCGCGGGTAGCCCACGTAAATTCGTTCCACCATGTGCTCGATCGTATGCGCGCCCGACTCGATCGCATCGATCACCTGACGCTCGCGCTCTAGGCGGTGATCCAGGTACTCCTGGAGCTTCTCCCGGGCGTTGGCGATCATCGGACCGTGCCCCGGATAGATCCGGTCCACGTCGAGGGTCAGCAGCCGTTCGAGCGTCCGCAGGTAATCACCCATGTCCCCGCCGTCGAGGGGCACGACGCTCGTTCCGACTCCGAGGACCACGTCTCCGGTAAACAGCGCCTGCTCCTCCTCCAGATAGAAGCACAGGTGGTCCTCTGAGTGTCCCGGGGTGTGGATCGCCCGTACCGTGACGCCGTCGGTGTGGAACGTTTCGCCGTCTCTAACCGGGGTGAACTCGACCGGGATCTGCTCGTCGTGTTCCGGCCACGGAAGCTTCAGCACGGGTCGTCGACCGAAGCGCTTGAGCACGTCGGGCGCCCCACCCACGTGATCGACGTGCACGTGGGTGATCAGGAGATCCCCGGGGGCGTCGGCCCCGCAGTGCTCGGCGAGGGAGCGCTCGAGCAACGGCACGTACCCGGGCTTACCCGTGCCGGTGTCGAGCAGGATCGGACGGGCACCGGTTCCAACGAGGTAGGTGTTGGTTCCCGGGCCGGTGAGCGCGCTCGGGTTCAGCCCGCGTACGACGACGACGCGATCGGACCACCGCTCCACATCCGGGAGCGTGAGGCCCACCATAGTCTCCATGCCTGCAGTGTACCTGTCGGGAGCTGGGCGAGCCCGCATTTCTCACCGGGTTGGCGACCGCAGTAGCCCACCTGGTGAGAATTGCGGGCTAAACACCCGCGACCGTCAGCTCCCGAAAGCGCAGGGTCGGTGAGCCGAGCGATCCGAAAAACTGTAGATCGTTTCCGAGCGCATCGATCTGCTGGAGCATCTCGAGCAGGTTCCCCGCCACCGTCACCTCCTGTACCGGGTAGCGGATCTCGCCCTCTTCGATCCAGAGGCCGGCCACCCCGCGGCTGTAGTCGCCCGTCACGGGATTGAAGCCGAACCCGAGCAGGTCGGTCACCAGCAGCCCGCGGTCGGTCCGGGCGAGGATCGAGGCAGCATTCTCCGCTCCCGGCTCGGCGAAGAGGTTCGAGTGGC
>DAOUZG010000332.1 GCA_030665705.1 Deltaproteobacteria bacterium
CCCATTGAGCAGCTTCAGTCGGCCCTCTGCACCGAGGAAGAGCTGGCGGGTCGAGCCGTTGCTGTCCGGATCGTCGGCGGACGTGTCGAGGTCGTTGTCGTCGTCGATGAAGCGCCCGATCAGGTTCAGTTCGGTCGAGTCGGTCGGTGCCAGACCGAGTCGAGCTGAGAACGTTTGGTTGTCGTAGCCGTCACGCTCGGAACCTCCGAGACGATCGGAGAGGGCGGTCGTGCCCCGCGTGTGGAGGTCGGAGAAGCTGAGCGAGTAGTTTGCCGGTCCGCTTGTGCCGTGGGCCGACGCCGTTACGTGCGTCGTGCTGAACGAGCCTGCCTCCGCCCAGGCGGCCACGCGCGGCGTGCCCCGTCCCTTCCGGGTCACGATCTGGATTACGCCCCCGATCGCCTCGGACCCGTAGAGGGTGCTCTGGGGACCCCGCAGGATCTCGATGCGTTCGATGTTGTCCATCAGCAGGTGGGAGTAATCGAAGGAATTCGAAGGCGTGCTCGGGTCGGAAATCTCGATTCCGTCCAGGAGCACGAGGGTGTGGTTCGACTCGGTGCCCCGCATGAAAACGGAGGTCTGCTTTCCCGGGCCCCCCGCCTGTACGACGTGCAGCCCGGGCACGTTCCGGAGGACCTCGGGGAGTGTCCTCCACTGTCTTCGTTCGATCTCCTGGCGTCCGATAACCGTGATCGAGCCGGCAACCCGTTCGATCGGGACCTCCATCCGTTGCGGAGCCGACGCGACGTCAGGGAGGGCGTCGTCGAAAGGTCCGGGGTCTCCGGCGGTCGCCGGAGACGCACCGAGAAGCAGCGCGGCGGCCCAGGCGAGCCACAGCGAGCGGATCGAGTGCCGCATCGGTGGATCCTCCGTTTGCGGTGCGGTGAGATTTCGTTCCGCGTCACCGCAACGGAGACCCGCCCCGGCGAGGCACCCCGCACACCGGATAGGTGACGCACGACGGCAGGTATCCTGGCTCGCGGCTCATCGCAATCGCCCCGCCTTCCCAGTTTCCCAGTGGCGTGTTCAGGGCAACGGCTCGCCGCCTACAGTTGCGGGGGCAGCCACGGCTTTGACCAGAACCCTGCTCCAGCTGCCTTCGGGCTCGGTCGCACCGTATTCCCTTTTCATCCCGCGAAGGGAACCGTCAAAGCCAGTCTATGGCCGTCCCGAGCGGGGAGTCAATCGCTCCTCGCATTGAGCCCCGACCGGGCAACCCTCGGGCCCGTTCGCTCGTCGCCGTCCGATCGCGGATCGGGTATTCTGCGCCCGCTGATGGCCCGGATCGCTGAGGTCCACGCACGGGGGCTCGGTTCGCGGGCCGCACGTGTCTTGCGCCGGTCGGGTAGGGTCCCACGGCCGGGGGGCGTGGCCCTTCGCGTCGTCGGAGCGGTGCTGGCTCTCCAGTTGCTGGGCTACGTGCTCCCGGCGGAGCGGGTTCTCCTCCAGGTCGCGACCTCACGTCGCGGCACGCCCTCGGTTCAGCTCACCGTCTCGGTGGGGGAGTCGGAGGGGGAAGCCGGGCTACACGCCTGGGTCGACCTGCACCCGAGCGGTGGGTGGCGGATCGTCGACGAGCGCGGGAGCCGGTGGATCGGCCAGGGGCCCTGGCTCCGGCAGGGCCCGGGAGTGCCGCCGCCCGTCGGGCTTGCCGAGACATGGCTCCTGCTGGTGTCCGACGAGGAGCGCCTCCCGGCACTGGTGGCGCAGCTCGGGGTCGACCTCCGTCGGAACCAGCTCGCCCGTTGCGGCGAGGCCG
>DAOUZG010000301.1 GCA_030665705.1 Deltaproteobacteria bacterium
CCCGAGGGCTGCTTCGGCTTGATCGAATCGAGGGCGTCCTTGACTTTGGCCTGCTCGGCCATCGTCTCGAGCAGCGTTAAGAGGTTGGTCTTTCGCCCGGGGGTAATCCGCTTCTCGACCTCGCCCACCGCGACCTGGAGCTGCTGAACGCCTCGCGCGAGCTGGACGGACCGCGTGACCCCGGCCTCGAGCTGCGCGAGCTCCCCCTCGCGCAGCGTCAACCGGGTTTGCAGCGGACGAGCCACGACGACGTAGACGATCGTGATGAGAACCGCCCACACGGCGAAGCCGAGGATCCAGCGCTCGTTGGGTGTCCGACTTCGGAGAAAGGCCCGAAGCTGCTCCAGCACCGTGTTCATATCCCCTCCCGCACGCGTATGGTGAGGCGGAAGCTCTTGCCTCCACGCTTCGTGTCGGTGACCACGTCCGACAGGCGCACATTTTCGAACGGCTCCACCTTCGAGAGCTCGGCCCGAATCTGGTCCACGGTCTCAAAGCTCGGAGCGTAGCCGCGGGCCTGGACCGAGTAGCGCTCGATCTTGAGCTCGGTGAGGCCGATGTTGGGCTGCTCGGGCATTCGCGTGATGATCTCGCGCAGGACCTCCAGAGGAGAGAGGTTGTCTCCGGTGACTCCCAGGTGGTTGGCGAGCTCCCGGATCTCGCGGACCCGCGTCTCGATCGCCTTGACGGGATCCTGGGTGGGCGATGCGTTGCGGAAGCTCTTCTGGTAGACGACCTGGGCCTCGTCGCGGAGCGCCGACGAGTGGCGCCCGGTGTCCACGACACGCACGATCAGGCTCCCGATCCACAGGACAAGCAGCAGTGCCGCCAAGACGCCGGTCGGCCCCAGGCCGCGTCGCAGGTCCGAAAGGTCCGGGGTGTACTTGAAATCTCCCTGCCGAAAATCGACACGCGTTGCCCTCGCGGGTGGGGCGCCGCGAAGGGCGAGGGCCGCAGCCTGAGCAAACCGGTCCGGGCCCGCCGTGGCCAGCTTGGAGCGACTCTTGTCGATGGGGCCGACGCGCAGCGACTCGCAGGAGATCCCGATCTTCTCGGTCAGGAAGGCGTCCAGCCCCGGGATTGCAGCCGATCCGCCCACGAGAACGACCTCGGTCGGCGCATACTCGGGGCGCGACTCGCTGATGATCGACTGCACCGTTCGCAGGACCTCGCGCGCCAGCTGGTCCAGCTCACCCCCGACGCTCGGGCAGACCGGCCTGGTACCCCTCGCTTCGAAAAGCCCCGACTCGTGCTTCTGCTGCTCGGCGGCATCTCGGTCGATCTGCAGGTCGCGGGCAAGGGCCTCGGTGAGGTGGGCGCCGGCGATCGGGATCGACCGGACGAGTGCGGGGATGCCCCCGATGAGCAGGCAGGCGTTCGTCTTGCGATGTCCGATGTCGAGGATCATGCGGTTGCCGTCCGTCAGGCCCACGTATCGGGCCAGGTTCGCGAGCACCGTGCCCTCCATCTCGAGCACCCGCGCTTCGATCCCGGCAGCGCGCAGACTGTTCAAGTGGGCCCCGATCTCGTTCCGGGGTGCCAGCACCGCCAGAACGCTCGACTCGTCTTCCCGTGACCGGACGACCTCGTGGGTCAGGATCACGTCCTTGAGCGGGATCGGGATCACCTCCTCGATCTCGAACGGGATCGCCCGTGCGACCTTCCGAGGATCGGTGAAGGGGAACCGGAGGTGGCGCTGCGTTCCGCGGTCGCTCGGGAGTGCCGCGATCACCAGCTCGAGCGGCAGCCCCTGGCTCTCCAGGAAGACGCGAAGGGTGAACTCGCGTTCCTCGGGTGTTGCGTTCGGGGGGAAGATCTCCTCCTCGAAGCGGACGAATTCCACCTCTCGAAGGCCCGCATGGAGCTCTGCAGCCTTAACCGAGTAGGACCCGACGTCCAGCCCGAGAATGACCCGTCCGAAAATCATTCCCAACGGTACTCCAGCGTCCGCAGGTCGGCCGGGTTGCTCCGATCCAGAGCCACCACCAGGCGCGCTCGCGCCTCGCCGAACCGTCCCTCACTCTCGATCGCGAAGACGTCGCTTCGGAACTGCAGAGGCGGGAAGGGCGGGTTGATTTCATCGATCCCGGTCACATGCTCGAGCGCAAAGGTCGTGCAGGCTTCAACATCGGCCATGCCACTCTCGCAAAACACGCGTCCCTCGTCGCGGGCCTGGAGAATCCGGAACACGTCATCCTCGCCCAGGAGCCGTTGTTCGTTCTCGGCCGGATTGTACAGAGCGGCCAGGACGTGCGGGGGTGCGGTGTTCGGGTTCACGCCGATGGAGTCCGCGGAGGGGAAAATCGGGTAGGTCGTGAAGTAGGCCCGGAGCCCCTGCAGGAGCAGGGAATCCACCGTCGGGATTCCCCCGAGCTCCTCGAGGGAGAAGATCGGCCGATTGGGCGGCTCACCCGTCGCACCATGTCGCCCGTAGTGCTTCGACTCATCATCCCCCAGCTCCGTGGTCTCGTCCGCGTCGATCCAATCCAGGATCCCGTCCGCAATGTCCTTCGGCTCGTAGAATTTCTCCTCCTGTCGCCCTGGCAGATCATCCAC
>DAOUZG010000298.1 GCA_030665705.1 Deltaproteobacteria bacterium
GGTCGAACGTCGCATCTCGGCCTCGGGACCACCTCGTTCCTCCTCTCGGTCCGCCATCCCGTTCACGTGGCCGAAGAGATTGCGGTGCTCGACCGCCTGTCGGGAGGAAGGGTCCTGTTCGGAGTCGGGCGCGGTTTTCGGCCGGCGCTCTTCTCCACGTTCGGTGTGAAGCCTTCGGAGAAGCGGGACCGGTTCGAGGCCGCACTCGAGGCGGTGCTGCGGGCGTGGCGCGGGGAGCCGGTGGGGACCTCGGAGACAGATTCCCAGCCCCGCGATGAGACACCGATCCGTGTAAGCCCGCTCCCGGTCCAGAAGCCGCACCCGCCGATCTGGGTCGCGGCCTTTGGTCCCAGGGCGCTCGACCAGGCCGGCCGACTGGGTCTGCCCTACCTCGCCTCCCCGGTCGAGTCGCTCGATCGGCTAGTCGACAACTACGCAAGACACCGCGCGGCACTTCCCACCGGGCAGCGGAGCGAGCCCCTCGCGGTCCCCGTGATCCGGACGGTCTTCGTGAGCCGTCGGCCCGAGCGGGTGGAGGCGGTCCGGGAGGAGCTGGTGCAGCAGGCTCGAGGCGTGGCGCGGCGACTCGGGGGACGGTTCTCCCAGCTCGAAGAGAGCCCGTTGGACGAGTGGGCGCTCGTGGGGGAGCCCTCGCAGGTTGCGGAAGGCGTGGCGCGCTACCGAGAGCGACTCGGGCTCACGCACCTGATCGCGCGCCCGCAGGTCCCCGGGGCGCGGGAGGAGGAGATCGAGCGATCGATCCGCCTCCTCTCCGACGAGGTCCGACCCCGACTGTAGAGCTCCGCCCTACAGCCGAGCCTCTCCGGGTTATCGCGCGCAGGCATCAGGACCCCCCGTGTACGACATTGAGAAGCGTATTGACCTCCTCGGGGTCTAGTGCGGCCGAGACCCTGAGCGCTGCTCGGTAGATCGAGCCGAGCTCACGCCGGATGCTCTCGGGGAGGGGGGACCCGAAGGGACGGTCCCAGGCGGCGCGAACGATTCGTCGGTTCAGCGGATCGAAGAAGCGTCCGTCGAACTCGGCCACCGGGTGCATGACCGAGCTCCGGTCCCCGACGTGGACCGCTCCGAACAGGTGCGCGATCTCGTGGGCAAGCGTCACGATCCTCGCGTCTCCGCCGGGCTCACACACCACCACCGCCTGCTCCCCGAGCGGGACGGAGAGCCCGAACCTTCGGTCTCCGTTCGGTGGCTCGAGGCGGACGAGCCACAGCACGGCGCCCCCCGTCGGTGGCGCATCCGCGCGTGCAGCGCGAAGGGCCGCTTCCAGGTTCGACCGCGCAGGACCGGGGGACGAAACCCAGTCGGCACGGAGGCGGACACCCGCTTCCCGTTCGAACACGGCGCTCGCCTGCCCCAGCAGATGCTCGACCCGGGCTCTTCCGAGACCGCAACCGTCCACCACCCGGACGGGGACCGTTCGTCGCACACGCTCCTCTTCGGGAACGAACCGGAAAAAGAGCTGCTGGGCGAGTCGCTCGTTAGTACGCGCGACGGCGTCGAGCGCAGCCTGGGCGGGGGTGCGTACGGCGCTTCGGTGCGACGTGTCGATCCGATTCTCGAAGACCAACCCGTCCGCGTCGTACACGCGGTAGTGAACCCGGGCAAGCCCGATCGGCTCTTCGAACCGGTTCCAGATCCCGCCGACGAGGATGAAGCTGAATGCAAAGTCCTGATGCTGGATCCCTACGAGCTCCTCGACGGTCGCCACGAGCACCAGGTCCAGATCGTCGGCCGCGGCGCGTCGAGTGGCGTCGGCATCTCCGACATCCACGGCGCGGACCTGCGAAAACGCTCCCGAGCGAGCCAGGGTGGCCATGGCATCTCGGCGTACGCCTTCGTCGATCGGGCCGCGGAAGGAGTCGTCACCCGTCTGAATCTCGCCTCGACGCACCAACCCGTACCACTGCACGCGGAGGGGGGGACGACGGCGCTCCCGGTCGGCGCGGGGTCGTGCATCGATGAAGCGTCCGACCCCGAGGCGGTAGCGTCCGTCCGGAACATCCGCAGGCACTTCGCGAAGGACGTGCGGCTCCGTCGAGACCGGTCGGAGCGGAAGGGCGCAGGCTCCCGCAATCAGCGCGAGCCCGGCCAGGACCGGGCCGACCGTTCGGCGCTCAGCCCTCCGCATCCGCAGCAGAACGGATAAACAGCAGAAAGGCCATGGAGGGCCGACGTGACGACTCTCGCATCGCAAACTGGATCGACTCGAGCGCCCAGCCCGCACCGACCATCTCGTTGATGATGCGCTCGAGCTCCTCGTCCGTAACGACCGAGGTCTCGACCACTTTGTACTCGGGCTCAGCCACGGAACCGGCGCGCGAAGTCTTTCGCGAAGTAGGTGAGGATACGATCCGCTCCGGCGCGCCGGATGGCCGTCAGGGTTTCGTCCACGGTCCGAGTCTCATCCAGCCAGCCTCGCTCGATGGCCGCGCGAATCATACTGTACTCTCCCGAGACCTGGTAGGCGAAGAGGGGCACGCCGACCCGATCCCGAGCCGCACGCAGGACGTCGAGGTACGGAAGGGCGGGCTTGACCATGATCATGTCTGCCCCTTCGGCCAGGTCCATCTCGATCTCGCGGATGGCCTCCCGGAGG
>DAOUZG010000120.1 GCA_030665705.1 Deltaproteobacteria bacterium
CTCGGGCTCTTCGAGCTCCACTGCCTCCGCCAGGGCGTCCGCAGCGCCACCTGGGGCGACGTCGAAGTTCGTGTGGGCACACGCAAGCGCGACGCCCGTCCGAGCAAGCCGCAGCGCGCGGCCCGCCGCCGTCGGCCCGGCAACGAGGCTTCGCGTCGCGCGGAACACGAGCGGGTGGTAGCTCACGAGGAGCTCGACGGGGTCGGCCTCTACAGCGGCTACCACCGCTTCGGTGACCTCGTGGCAGACGGCCACCCGTTGCACCGGGGCCGACGGGTCGCCGAGCTGAAGCCCCACCGGGTCCCACTCCGCGGCCTTGCTCCAGGGCGCACGACGGGCAAGCCCTTGCAGGAGCTCCCGGACACGGTGGGGTGTCGGATCGGGCGGTGGCACGCCTACTCCCGATCGATCAGGACCGTGATCAGTCCACACACGATCGGCAGCGACAGGCAGCCGATGAAGAACAGGGTCAGCCGGAGCAGATCAAACGGGTTCTCGTGCATGCTGGCTTCCACTCCTCCTACGTGCCGCCGGCCGGATCGTACTCCATCGAGTCTCCGCCGAAAGCCCCCCTACTCGAACCGGCCGTGGCGGCCGGCGCCCCTTGCGAAGTGTTCGGCGCCGGCACGCGTCTCGCCGCTTCGGATCGTCTCGAGCCCCCACCGATACTCGCCGCGTAGCGCCTCGTCGATGGGTCGACCCAGCTGCTCGTAGGCCGAGCGTCGGTCGGAGCGGAGGCAGAACTGCGGGAATCGGGAGAGCTCCTCAGCAAGGGCCTCTGCGGCATCCCGCGATTCTCCGTCGCCCACCACGCGGTCGGCGAGACCGATTCGCAGCGCTTCCTCCGATGAAACGGGGCGACCGGTGAGGATCATGTCGAGGGCGCGACCGAGTCCCACGATCCGCGGAAGCCGTACGGTTCCCCCATCAACCAGCGGAACACCCCACCGACGGCAGAAGACCCCGAAGACGGCGCTCTGCTCCACGACTCGCAGGTCGCACCAGAGCGCGAGCTCGAGACCCCCCGCGACGGCGTAGCCCGCGACAGCCGCAACGGTCGGCTTCGAGAGCATCATCCGCGTGGGACCCATCGGGCCGTCCCCCTCCTCGCGAACCTCGTTCCCTCCCCCGTGGCTCACGGCCTTCAGGTCGGCGCCCGCGCAGAAGTGCCCGCCCTCGCCCCAGAGCACGGCGGCCTTGGCTTCGGGATCCGCGTCGAAGCACCGGAACGCTTCAGCGAGCTCGACCGCCGTTCGATGATCTACGGCGTTGCGAACCTCCGGCCGCGAGAGAATCACGGTGGTCACGGGGCCTCGCGTCTCGACTCTGACCATGGCAGCACTCCTCCCCGAGCCCGGCGTCGCTCGAGCGGGCCGGGACCCCGGTCCCTCTCCCAGCGACAGATCCGGACGAGGCTCGACAGCGACGAGGCAGCAGCCTACCGTCCGGCCGATGCGAATCCAAGCTCTGGTTGCGTGCGCGGCCATCGCGCTCCTACTCACCGGCTGTTTCACGGGCGGAGCCCCCGCCTTGGATCACTGCAAGCTCAACGTCGTGGGAATCGAGGACTACAAATCGCAGTCGGACGGGATCGAGGTCTTCTACCGGGTGCGAGGCGAGGCAGGATCTCCGGGGACCGTGTGGCTCGTGGCCCGAAACCCCAGCGGGACGTACGTTCCCGGCTACGGGGTCGACGTTGGACCCGGCGCGTTCGAGGCGATCGTCGATCTGAAGCTGACCGGTCTACCTCAGAGGTTCATCGCCGTGCTGGAGGTTGCGGGCAATCGCTGTCAGGCCGACGCACAGATGCCCCGTCGCTAGCACGCCCGCTGAGAAGGCCGGGCTACGCTTCTCGCTTTCGGGCCCG
This sequence comes from Deltaproteobacteria bacterium, assembly GCA_030665705.1. Lineage (GTDB taxonomy): Bacteria > Myxococcota_A > UBA9160 > SZUA-336 > SZUA-336 > DAOUZG01. The sequence goes on from DAOUZG010000120.1 coordinate 1,868, forward strand.
TGGTACACTCCGCCCGGCTGAAAACCCTCGCCGTCGCGAGCCCCGTCGCGAGCCGTACGGGAACGAGCTTCGGAGCAGACAAGTCGCGGTGGGAAGCCGGTGCCAGCTGATACCTGGCTGATACCTGAGTGGGGGCGAGGGTGCGCCGGAAATGAGGGGGCAAGCCATGCGAGACGTGTACATCGTCGAAGCCGTGCGGACGCCGAGCGGGCGCCGCGCGGGCGGCCTTTCCACTGTCCACCCCGCGGACCTGCTCGGGCACGTGCAGCGCGCGGCGGTGGAGCGCGCCGGCATCGACCCGGGCGCGGTGGGCCAGGTGATCGGTGCCTGCGTCTCCCAGGTAGGAGAGCAGTCGTTCAACATCACCCGAACGGCCTGGCTCTCGCAGGGCCTCCCCTTGGAGGTCCCGCAGACCACCATCGACAGCCAGTGTGGTTCGAGCCAGCAGGCCGCCACACTCGGGGCGGGGCTCATCGGCTCAGGACTCGAAGAGGTCGTACTGGCCTGCGGCGTCGAGATGATGACGCGAGTCCCGCTCGGTTCGAACATGAAAGGCGGTCGACCCCTTCCTCCCAGCTACTGGCAGCACTACCCCTTCAAGACCCAGTTCCAGGGGGCAGAGATGATCGGGGAGGAGTTCGGAATCACCCGAGAGGACACCGACCGCTTCGGACTACGGAGCCAGCAGCTCGCCAACCGGGCGTGGGAGGAGGGACGCTTCGAGCGCGAGGTCGCTCCCGTGGAGGCACCCGTCGTAGACGATGATGGGAAACCGACGGGCGAAACTCGGCGCGTGGCCCGAGACGAGGGACTCCGGGAGACCTCGCTCGAGAAGCTCGCTCAGCTGAAGCCAGTTGTGGAGGGAGGGCTACACACTGCGGGAACGTCGTCCCAGATCTCGGACGGCGCGGCTGCGGTCCTTCTGGCATCACGGGAGGGGCTCAAGCGCCTGGGAGCGCGACCCCGGGCCCGTATCGTGACGACCACCATCGTCGGCGTGGACCCGGTCACCATGCTCAAGGGCCCCATTCCAGCGACGGAGAAGGTCCTCGGTGCCTCCGGGCTGAAGATCGACGATATGGATGTGTACGAGGTAAACGAAGCCTTCGCGACCGTCGTACTCGCGTGGATCAAGGCGTGTGGGCCCGTCGAGGAGCGGCTGAACCCCAACGGGGGGGCGATCGCGCTCGGGCACCCCGTCGGATGCACCGGTGCCCGACTCATCACGACCGCCCTCCACGAACTGGACCGCATCAAGGGGCGCTATGGCCTGATCGCCATGTGCTGCGGCGGCGGCCTCGGCACCGGCACGATTATCGAACGGGAGTCTTAGAACCCATCTCAGAAACCCGCTCCCGTCGCCAGGCGGCCCTGGCAGGCCGAGCTCAAGGCGTCGCGAGTTAGGGGCAGAGTCCGAGGCGGCGTGCGGCGAGCTTGGCGAGGGCCGGGTAGTCGGCCTTCCCGTTCGGCGCGCGGCCGATCGTATCCACCTCGAGGATCCGCTTCGGGCACTTGTGGTGCGCGATCTTCTCGCGAACCTCTCTCCGAAGCGCGTCCTCGTCGAAGAGTCGGCCCGCACGGAACTGGACCACGCCGGTCACGGCCTGTCCCCACCTTTCGTCCGGCACCCCGACCACGACGGCATCCTCGACGTCGGGGTGCTCCTTCAGGGCCTCCTCCACCTCCTCCGGGAAGACCTTCTCGCCGCCGGTGTTGATGCAGACGCTCCCGCGACCGAGCAGCGCCAGCGTTCCATCCGCTTCGACGAGGCACCAGTCCCCGGGGATCGAGTAGCGTACCCCGTTGATCACCGGGAAGACCTCGGCGGTCTTTTCCGGATCCTTGTAGTACCCGGAGGGGATCGGGCCGCAGCGTGCGACGAAGCCGGGCACGCCGCTTCCGGGCTTCACCTCGACGTGGTCCTCCGTGAAGACCTTCACCTTCTCCCCGATCTGAAAACGCGCCGTGCGGGACTCGCCCTGAGCTGTGGTGACGGAGTTTCCGAACCCGACCCCTTCGGATGCACCAAACGAGTCGAACAGGATCAGGCCGGCATGGTGTTCGAGCAGACCCTTCTTCACCTCCGTCGACCACATGACGCCCGACGAGATGATGAGCAGTAACGAGCTCAGGTCGTAGGCCCCCGGCTTCTCGTCGAGCGCCTTCAGCATCGGCTTTGCAAAGGCGTCTCCGACGATGGCGGTGGAGTTCACCTTGTGGCGGGCCACCGCCCCCCAGAATTCGTGCGCGTCGAACCGGGGGCTCTCGAGCGTGACAACCACCCCTCCTCCCAAGAGGGCCGAGATGGAGGTGAACATTCCCGTTCCGTGCATGAGCGGGCAGGCCGAGAGGTGCCGCGTACCGGGTCCCCGTGAGCGGATCCCCTCGCGGTGCTCTTCGAGGTTCTCGGGCATCGCGTTCAGGTTCGTCGCATTGGCGCCGCGGTTGAGCGCCTCCCAGAGATCCTCGTGCCGCCACATGACCCCCTTGGGTCTCCCCGTAGTGCCGCCGGTGTAGACGAAGATGAAGTCATCGGGGGAACGCTCCAGACCGAGCGGCTCTCCCGCGCCGGTATCGACGAGATCCCGGTAGCGCTCCGCGAACGGGACCTCCGGGGATCCGTCGTCGATCTGGATGAACGAGACCGCGCCGGGAAGCCGGTCCCGGAGCTTGGTGAGGACCTCCCCGAATTCCCCCGCGAAGACGACGAACTTCGCGTCCGAGTTGTCGAGGATGTAGTGGATCTCGTTTTCCAGGTACCGGAAGTTGACGTTGACGTGAACCAGCCGAGCTTTGAAGCAGGCGACGAGCGTCTCCATGTACTCTGGCCGATTCCGCATGTATAGAGCGACCTTGTCGCCCGGCCGTGCGCCCCGCGTCACGAGCTGCCGTGCCAAGTTGTTGGACCCACGGTCGAGATCGGCCCAGGTGACCGTCCGAGCCCCATGCAGAAGTGCCGGGGCGTCCCCCGGCACCGCCTCCGCTGCCGCTTCGAAGATGTCCCCGAAGTTCCAGCTCATGCTCCCCTGCCCCTCCGCTCGCCGGAGCGAATCGTCCGACGCCCTCGGTCATCTATCTTACAGGAACGAAGATGGGGCCTGGAGGTTCGGGCAGGGCGGCGTTAGCGGGATGTCATCGACGCGAACAAACATGGCCGGATCGTATCACGGAGCCGATGGGGCAGAGGGCCGAGCCGGGATCAGCTGCGGATGCGGAGGACGCCGGAGCCGGCGAAGGCTCCCCCCTTGAGCTGGAGAAGGGCGTCGTTGGCCTCTTCGAGCGGGAAGGCGGTGGTCTGCGGTCGGATCGGGATCTGCGCGGCCACGGCGAGAAGCTCCTCACCATCCTGACGGGTGTTCGCCGTCACACTCGTCAGCACGCGCTCCTCGAAAAGCTCCGTCGCGTAACGGATCGTCGGGATGTCGGTCATGTAGATTCCCGCGCAGGCGACGGTCCCGCCCGGACGCAGCGCCCGCAGCGCCGGCGGGACGAGATGGCCCACCGGGGCGAACACGACTGCCGAATCGAGAGATTCCGGCGGAGGCTCATCGGCCTCACCCACCCAGACCGCGCCCAGCTCGCGTGCCAGACGTCGCGCGTCCTCCCCTCGGGTACAGACGTAGATCTCGCAGCCCCAGTGGCGGGCAACCTGCAGCGCGATGTGGGCGGAAGAGCCAAAGCCGTACAGACCGAGCTTTCCCCCGGGTTGGATCGCAGAGCGGCGCAGAGCCCGGTACCCGATGATCCCCGCACAGAGAAGGGGAGCCGCCTCGTCATCGGAGAAGACATCGGAGATCGGGTAGACGAACGCCTCGGGAACCCGCACCCGCTCCGCGTAACCGCCGTTCAGGTGCCACCCGGTGAAGGTCGGGCTCTCGCACAGGTTCTCGCAGCCCGCTTCGCAGTAGGAGCAGCGCCCGCACGAGCGGTGGAGCCACGCGACCCCGACGCGATCCCCCTCCCGGACGCGCCCCGTCCCCGGGCCGCGCGCTTCGACCCTCCCGACGACCTGGTGACCCGGGACGACCTGCTCGCAGACGGGGGGGAGCTCCCCCTCGACGACGTGCAGGTCCGTGCGGCAGACCCCGCACACGGAGACCTCGACGACGATCTCCCCCTCGCGCGGTTCCGGATCCGGAAGCTCCTCCAGCAAGAGGGGGCGAGTCTCGATCAATCCCGGCCGCTTGAGCACCATTGCGCGCACGCCGCCGAGAGGCTAGCAGAGTCGAGCAGAGCGGTTGACACC
>DAOUZG010000163.1 GCA_030665705.1 Deltaproteobacteria bacterium
GCCTCGGAACACGAGGGCACCCCCGGCCTGCTCATCCTCACAGATCATGAAGTCATCGGGCAGAGGTTCGTGCTCGAGGCGGGTCTGGGTAATGCGATGTCCGAGTTGCTGGAAAAAGAGCGGCTCAATCCCTGGGAGCTCTTCTTGTGGGACTCTTCGAATTGGTTGTACCATCTGAGAATCCCTGCCTTGTGCCGAGGCAGTTGTGGCGAGGCACCTTCTAGACGGGCCCCGCACCCCGCCAAGAGAAGCACGCGTTAGTTTACCATCCATCTCGAGCCTGTTCGAGAGATATTTCGCTCGGGATGCCACCAGGATCATCCACGCATCCGGTTGGGTGGGCCGCAACTCGGGCTGCAGACAGCGTGCAACGGATGCGCAGTTGGGCGTCACACCGCCGCGACCCCTTTCCACTACGATTGCCAACCGCGTCGCACGCGGTCGCAGGTCGAGGACGCGGGCTTTAGCCCTCTACTCTGCCCTCAGACCCGCGCCGGCGGGCGCTTGTCGGCGTGCCAGAGACCGTAGCGGCGCATCACCTCGAGGGCGCGACGGTACTCCGGTCGTGTAATCGGACGGTCGATCCCCGGATGGCCGTGAGCGCGGTAGACCGGCCGGTACTGATCCATGACATTCACACACGTGCCGGAGGAGATCTCGCGAGCGATGAACCCGAGGACCTCCTCGGTGTTGGCGAGATCCCCGGGAAGGACGAGGTGTCGCACGAGAAGGCCGCGTTGTGCGACCCCGTGCTCATCGAGCACGAGGTCCCCGACCTGGCGATGCATCTCCCGCAGAGCAGCCTGGTTGACCTCGGCGTAATCCCGGACGTGGGAATAGCGGTGCGCGATCTCGGAGCTCCCGTATTTCGCGTCGGGCATGTAGATGTCGACCACGCCGTCGAGAAGCTCCAGCGCCTCGAGGCTGTCGTAGCCCCCCGTGTTGTAGACGAGGGGAAGGCGCAGACCCTCCTCGGCCGCGAGCTGTAGCGCCTCCAAGATCTGAGCGACGACATGACTGGGTGTCACGAAGTTGATGTTGTGGCACCCCAGCTCCTGCAGAACGAGCATCATCCGCGCGAGCTGCTCCGGTCCCACCTCCTGTCCCGAGCCTTTGTGGCTGATCTCCCAGTTCTGGCAGAAGACACAGCGCAGGTTGCACCAGCTGAAGAAGATCGTTCCGGAGCCGCGCGAGCCTCGGAGGGGAGGCTCCTCTCCGTGATGGGGGGCGGAGCTGTTGACCACGGCCCGCTCGCCCGTTCGACAGACGGCCCCCTTCGTGGTCTCGTAGCGATTGATCCGGCAGTAGCGAGCACAGAGATCGCACGAGGCCATGCGTCCCCGAGCGTCCCCGACCCGCCGCTCGAGTTCGCCGGACTCGAGCAAGCGCACGTAAGCGGGCTCGAACTCGGTGCTCACCGCCTGGAAAAGTACCCGCGCGTCTCCACAATTGCCCGTTGCTAGGGCTAGAACCCCTCTCAAAAACCCACTCCCGTCGTCAGGTCGCCCTGGCGGGCCGATCTCTGCGTTGCGCTCGCTCGGAATAACGACTGATATGCCTCGCTCGCGACGCCTTGATCTCGGCCCGCCAAAGCGGCCTGGCTCGGTCCGGGGTTTCTGAGATGGGTTCTAGAGGGAATGGGGGTGGAGGCGAATCTGGGGCGGGACGACGGTCCGCTCGAGTCCCCCCTCCTCGATCCACCTCCGAGTGGACTTCAAGGCGCCGTCGATGAGCTCGCCTGCGTGGGAGAAATCTTGGGGAGTCGTCGTGATCGGACAGAGGGGCGGAACGATCCGGATCTCCACGACCTCACCGTAGCGCTCGACATCCAGAACCATCTGACGGGCGATCATGAGATTCACCGCGTGCAGGGCCATCGCGACGGGGCTGTTCGGGGGCGCGGAGAGCTCGCAGGTGAAGCCCGTGGGCAACACGATCACCCGCCCCGCGCCACGCTCGGTCGCCACGGAGATCGCGGTGTTGTTCGCGACCGCCCCGTCGACGAGATACCGTCCCTCTCGCTCGACGGGCGGGAACACGGCCGGGATGGCCGAGCTGGCCATGATCGCTTCAACGGCGGGCCCGGAAGAAATTACCACCTCCGCACCGCTCAGGACGTCGGCCGCAACGACGTGCACGGGAATGGCCGCATCCTCGAGATCGCGATACGGCAGATAGCGTGTCATGAGACGACGCAGCGGCTGGGGATCGAGAAGGTGGTTCCGGCGTCCCAACAACCCGAGTAGGCCGCCTAACGGATTGACCGGGAAGACGTCGCTTCTACGGAGCCCCCGCCAGATCTTGCCGAGCGCTCGGACGCCCACGAGATCCGAACGGTCCGCAAAGTAGACGGCGTTGAGGGCGCCGACCGAGGTGCCCACCAGGAAATCCGGCGTGATGCCGTGCGCGACGAGCGCCTCCAGCATCCCCACCTCGACCGCACCCAGGCTCCCACCCCCCGTCAGAACGAAGGCGGTTGTCGCCTCCGCGGGACCCATCGCCTCCGCAGCGCGCGTCAAACCTGGGGCTCCGTACCGCCGATTCCAAGCTGCCCTCGACGCGTGCGGCGCTCCGGGCCGAACCTCGATCGGCTTCTACGCATCCTACCTCACCTCCCCCCCGCCCGCGCCAAGGCCGAACTCGCGGAGCGAAAGCATCTCGAAAACCCAGTCTATACCTCAGAGGCCTGTCCCGCGGGGGGTACCGGTGTCCTCTCTCGCTACACTCACCGGGTCAGGCTGCCTCAGGGAGATCCACCACATGCCGAAAGTCGCCGTTCCTCCCCCTTACCGGGGACCAACGAAGGGGGAAGCCCAAATCGACGTGGCGGGGCACACGATCCTCGAGTGCATCGAGGCGGTTGACGCACGCTACCCCGGCTTCCGGGCCCAGGTGCTCGACGAGGAGGGGAGGGTCCGCCGGTTCGTCCGGCTCTTTCTGAACGGCGAGGCGCTGGAACCCACCGCCCTCGAGCGCGCCGTCGCGGATGGCGACGAGGTCGGGGTCCTCGCGGCGATCGCCGGCGGGTAGTCTGTCGGGACGGACGGGTTCCCGGGCCGAACACCCACTGAGACCCGATGCGTTCCGTGGTAGTCTTGGGCGTCTTTTGAGCTTTAGGGAGGTGATCCATGAGCGGTGGTCCAACGGGTGATCGACTCATTCGCGTCGACATGACGAATCAGTCTGTGAGCATCGAGGCGTTTCCCGATGAGTGGAGGCTGCTCGGCGGGAGGGCGCTCTCGGCGCGTATTCTGATTCAAGAGTGCGATCCGACCTGCGATCCCCTGGGCCCGGACAACCCGCTCGTGATGGCCCCCGGCGTGATGTCGGGAACCGCCGCCCCGACCTCGGGACGGATCTCCATCGGAGGCAAGAGCCCCCTCACGGGCGGGATCAAGGAGGCCAACGCGGGCGGGGAACCCGGGCAGGACCTGATGAAGCTCGGCTACCGGGTGATCATCGTGAAGGGCAAGCCCGCGAATCCGGACAAGCGCTACGGCCTCGAGGTGAACTCCAAGGGCGCGAAGGTGGTGGAGGCCGACGAGTACAAGGGCCAGTGGAACTACGCGCTCTGTGAAGCGCTCAGTAAGAAGTACTCCCGCACCACCTCGTTCATCTCCTGCGGACCCGCCGGCGAGCTGCAGCTGAAGGGCGCCTCGGTGGCCTGTACCGACGAGCACGGGCGCCCCGCTCGGCACGCCGCTCGTGGCGGCCTCGGCGCCGTGATGGGGAGCAAGGGCCTAAAGTACGTGGCCGTCGACAATGAGAAGCGGCCCGTTCGGAAGGCCGCCAACACGAAGGACTTCAGTGGGCTCTGCAAGACCTACACGAAGGATTACCGGGAGGGTCAGCAGCTTTTCGCGAAGGGGACGAGCGCGTTTGTTTCCCTCGCGAACATGCTCAACACCTTCCCCTACCGAAACCGCACCGAGGGGCAGTCGCCTGACGTGGAGACCCTCGACGGCGCTCGCATCGTCGAGAGCTTCGAGAAGCGCGGGGGCGGCATGCACAACTGCATGACGGGCTGCATCGTGAAGTGCAGCAACATCGTCCACGGGGAGGATGGCAAGTACAAGACCTCGGCCCTCGAGTTCGAGACGCTTACGCTGCTGGGCTCCAACTGCGGGATCGCGAGCTGGGACGATGTGGCCGACCTCGATCGGCTGTGCGACGAGGTGGGTCTCGACACGATCGAGACGGGAGCCGCGATCGCGGTCTACATGGATTCGGGCGGGATCAAGTTCGGCGACGCCGAGGGCGCGAAGCGGATCCTCAAGGAGATCTCCGAGGGCACAGAGCTCGGGCGAGCCATCGGCGACGGCGCACTCTCGATCGGCAAGAAACGCAAGCATCACCGCATCCCCGTCGTGAAGGGTCAATCGATCCCCGCTTGGGATCCGCGGCCCCTCCAGGCCACCGGCGTCACGTACGCCACGAGCCCCATGGGCGCCGATCACACGGCCGGGCTCATCATCAACCCGGGTATGCCGGCGGATCAGTTCGCCCAGGCTTCCCAGGAGTCTCAGATCATCAACGCGGTGTGCGACTCCTCGGGCTTCTGCCAGTTCCTCCAGCCAACCATCGCCGACATCGCCCGGTTCTACTCGCTGCTCTACGGCGAGGAGGTCACCCGGGAGCAGGCGGCAGACCTCGGCTGGCAGTGTCTCGAGGACGAGTGGGCATTCAACAAGCGCGCCGGGTTCACGGCGGCCGATGATGATCTCCCGGAGGTCATGAAGACCGAGGGTGTCGGACCGGACCACAGCCTGAAGTTCGCCGTGCCGGCCGACGTCATCGCGAAGGCCAAGGTTCGTTTCGAGCCCCGAGAGGAGCTCTTTACCGGCCACGCCTCCGGCTGAGGACTCCGCCGGTCGGCCCGGAGCCCTCGAGAGCAGAGCATGCGGGACGTCCGAATGCGAGGGTTTGCAGCGCGCGCGGACGTCGAGGAGGTGGAGCGTTTCCTCGCCGAGCGGGTCCAGCCGCTGGGAAACGAGGAGGTCGACCTCCTCGAGTGCGCGGGCCGCGTGCTCTCGATCGACATCGCTGCGGAGGTG
>DAOUZG010000230.1 GCA_030665705.1 Deltaproteobacteria bacterium
GGACCCCTCGCCATCGCCTACGCCGTCCGTTACCCAGAGCGCGTGAACCGGATGGTCTTCTATGGCTCCTTCGCCAGAAACTCGGCGACGCCCGAACAGCGCGAGCTGTTTCTGAGCATGGTTCCGATGATGCGAACTGGCTGGGGAGCAGATACCCCTGCATTTCGTCAGGTCTTTACGAGCCTCTTCATGCCCGAGGGAGACGAGGTCGAGTTTCGAATCTTCAACGAGTGGCAGCGCATCGCGGCGACGCCGGAGGATGCCGCGAACTTCATGGAGGCCCTCATGAAGCTGGATGTGCGAGACCTCGCGCGGCAGGTCCGGACCCCGACCCTCGTGATTCACCGACGGGGGGATCAGATCGTTCCCTACGACCTGGGGCGCGAGCTGGCTTCTCTCATTCCGGGAGCTCGCCTCTTTACCCTGAAGGGCAACAATCATGCGTTCCTCCGCGGTGAGCCGGAGGTTTTCGAGCTGCTGGAAGCCACAGAGGAATTTCTGACCGAGGATAGAGAAGGCGCCGAATCCGCAACCGCGAACAGGTAGGGGTCAGGAACTCGCGCCGGTCTCCTTCGTCGGCAGGCAGCTCCGAATAACGCGGATCGCGTTCCCGCCGAGGATCTTGTGAACCGAGACGGCCGGTAGCCCCGCGTCGAGAAGTGCTTGCGTGACGACGGGGAGCTGGCTCACGTCGAACGAGGTTGCAACGGCACCGTTGAAATCCGAGCCGAGTCCCACGTGGTCGTCTCCGACTACCTCCACCGCGTGAACGGCCGCGCGAGCGATATCGGCGGGTTTCGTTCCTCCCACCGCATCTGCCCAGAAGCCGATCCCGATCACGCCCCCCCGCTGTGCGACAGCCCGGATCTGATCGTCGGAGAGATTGCGGTTGTTGTCGCACGTCCCTCGGACGCCGGTGTGCGACACCACCGCAGGTCGGCCCGAGATCCGCAGCACGTCCACGATCGTCGAGGGGGAGGCGTGGGCGAGGTCGACCACCACACCGAGGCGCTCCATCTCGCGCACGAGCGTCTCGCCCGCGGGCGTGAGGCCTCCCTTCTCGAGCCCGTGGGCGCTCCCCGCGAACGCGTTATCGAAGAAGTGGGTGAGCCCGATCATGCGGACCCCGGCCTCGTAGAGCGGCTCGAGGTTGGCCGGATCCCCGTCGAGTGCCTGGGCGCCTTCAACGGAGAGGAGCCCACCCACGAGGCGTCCGTTTTGCGCTCGAGCTTCAACCACCGCGTCGAGGTCCTCCCGCGTGCGAACGATCCGGAGCTCCTCGCCCCGACTCTCGGCGAGCTCTGCCAGGCGTCGGCACTGGTAGAGCGCTCGCTCGAAACGGCTCCGGAGCGTCCGACGTGGCCAAGCCTGAGAGACCGCAAGCAGGGTAATCATGTCGGGTCGCGATGGATCGCTTCGATCGATCGAGGTTCCGAGGGGCACCTGCGTCACGAGCCCGAACACCTGGAGCATCACTCCACCCTCGCGAAGTCGGGGCAGGTCGACGTGACCGATCCGGCCCCGCTCGCCGAGGTCCCTGCCCCAGAGGAGCGGATCCGCGTGCAGGTCGACGACGACGCTCTGCCGATGCAGCTGCAGGGCAGCCTCCGAGGGGAGCGGAGGAGCGGGACCCCTGACCCGGTTCATCCAGGCCTCGACCCGGCGTCCGACGAGCCACAACGCCCCCACCACCGCCACGTGAATCGCCAACACGACGAGGAAGAAGGTGCTCATGTCTGCTCGCTCCGTACGCGCTCGAGCGCGCGGCGCCACCGCTCTCGCGCCTCTCGACGCTCGTCTTCGCTCAGGCGGGGCACGAAGCGCGTGGGGGGCGGAACACTCGCCCGACACGCTCCCGGCTCGTCGAAGATGCCCGTAGCGAGTCCTGCGAGATGCGTGGCCCCGAGTGCCGTGGTCTCGGTCTCGGCCGCGCGCCAGACCTCCCGACCGAGGAAATCGGCCAGCGTCTGCAGCAGCAGATCGCTGCGCCCCAGCCCACCGTCGACGTTGATCTCGCCGCTCGTGAGGCCCAGCGCGTCTGAGAGATCGACACACCGGTGTGCCACCCCTTCGACCGCGGCGCGGACCACCTGTGCGGCCCCGGTCCCACGGGTGAGTCCCCCGAGTAGGCCCCGTGCGTCGTCGTCCATGAAGGGACTCCCGAGCCCCTGGAGAGAGGGGACGAAGGTCGCGCCCTCGGAGGATGAAACACTCCCCGCAACGCGGTCGAGCGCTGAAGCATCGGGAAGAAGCCCGAGCTCCACGAGCCACTCTACGACTGATCCTGCGGTGATGACGGTGCCCTCGAGGCAGAACGCCTCTGCCCCGTTGGCGAGCCTCCACAGCGCAAGCGCGAAGATCCCCGGGGGGGCCTCTGCGGGCTCTGTTCCGGTGTGCAGGTCGAGCATGGCCGCAGTTCCCAGCGTGAGCTTGGCGCCCCCGGCGCTGTGAACGCCCTGCGCGAACGTCGCGGCCTGCTGATCTCCGGCCCGCGCCGCGACCGGAATCGCCGCGCCCAGCAGAGCGCGGGGCATCTCGCCAACGACCTCACTCGTCGCGACCACCCGGGGGAGCGCCGCCTCAGGAACACTGAAAAGCGACACCAACTCGGGCATCCAGGTCCCGCTCCGGAGATCGTACAAGGCGGTGCACGATGCGTGGCTCGGATCGGTGACGTGCGCCTCCCCGGCCGTCAGACAGTAGGTGAGCCAGGTGTCCGGCGTTCCCAGCCGAAGGTTTCCGCGCGCTGCGGCCTTCTGAACCGCCTCGTCGTTCTGCATCCACCACTCGAACTTGCTCGCGCTCGCGAGAGCAGTGAGGGGGAGGCCGCGCTCCCGGAACCACGCCACTCGCGGGGCGGTGCGCTGGTCCTGCCAGCCGATGGCCGGCGCCAGGGGGCGACCGGTCTCCGCGTCCCACGCCAGTGTCGTGCTCCTCTGCGTGACGACCCCGATTCCCGCCACGTCGCCCGCCTCGCAGCCCGCCGTCGCCAGCGCCTTACGGAGCAGCTCGAGGCTCGCCTCCCACATCTCGTTCGGATCCTGCTCGAGGTGGCCCGGCGAGGGATAGGTCGTCGAAAGCGCCCGGTAGGGACGCGCCAAGACGCGGCCGTCGGGGTGGACGACCAGCGCTCGAACTCCCGTGGTCCCCAGGTCGAGGGCCAGCAGGAGCTCCCGGCTCACCCCTTTTCCTCGTCCGCGTCCGGAAGGAGTGCTCCGGGGTTCAGGAGCGCCTCCGGATCGAGCGCCTGCTTGATCGCACGCAACAGCCCGACGCCGGTCTCCCCAAGCTCCTTGGCGAGCACCCCTTTCCGGAGGCGCCCGATCCCGTGGTGGTGCGTGATTCCGGCTCCGAGCGACAGAGTCACATCCATGACGCGACGCCAGCACTCGCGATAGGTCGAGGCCATCTCCTCAGGATCCTCCGGCCTGGCGAGGAACGTGAAGTAGATACAGGTCCCGGAGCGATAGCTGTGGCTCGAGTGGGCCGTCGCAGCCATGATGCCGGGGACCTCGCGGAGCGACGCCGTGGCGCGCTCGTACAGGGGAATGATCCGGTCCCAGGTCGCCGCCACCTCGATGGT
>DAOUZG010000041.1 GCA_030665705.1 Deltaproteobacteria bacterium
TTTCCGGTCTCGTAACGCGGAAGATCGCGCACAAAGTGCCCTTCTTCGGGCGCCCCGATGTAGACCGTACCGATCTCCCCCGCGGCCAAGACTTCACCCTCGTCGTCGCGCACCTCGATGAGTTGACCCGGGTTGGGACGCTCGGTCGTCCCCGAGGTGTAGAGCATCGTAGTCCCCATCGAGGCGTCTGCACCCAGGGGCGCACGCGCAACCCACGTCATCTTACCTGCGCGAGATTCAGCACGCAGCCAAGGGATCGGGCCGGGTGCTTGCGGCTCGGCTCCTTCCGATGCTCTGATCTGAGCTCCGAGAGGAGGAACGGGCGATGAGTCAGAGGGCCGAGCGGTTCCAGATCCACGTACCTGACGCGGTGCTCCAGGACCTTCAGGAGCGTCTCTCGCGGACCCGGTTCCCGGACCAGCTCGTGGGGGCTGGCTGGAGCTACGGTACGGAGCTCACCTACCTGCGAGAGCTCTGCAACTACTGGCGGGAGAAGTTCGATTGGGACGCGCAGGAGCAGGTCCTGAACCGATTCGATCACTTCCGCACGCAGATCGACGGGCTCTCCATCCATTTCGTGCACGCGCGCTCGAGAGAACCCGACGCCCTTCCCCTTCTCCTGCTGCACGGCTGGCCCGACTCGGTCTTCGGGTTCTACAAGGTGATCGGGCCGCTTACCGATCCCGTCGCACACGGGGGGAACCGGGAAGACGCGTTCGACGTCATCTGCCCGTCCCTTCCCGGGTACGGCTTCTCCGACGCACCGCGGCAAGCCGGTTTCGACGTGCGCTCGATGGCCGACCTCATGGCGAAGCTCATGGCTGAGCTCGGAGTTACGCGCTACGGAGCGCAGGGGGGGGATTGGGGGGCGGTCATTGCGAGCCACCTCGGGGTTGTAGACCCGAGCCACGTGTGCGGCGTCCACCTCAACATGGCGGTGGCCGGACCGCCGCAGGGGGAGGATCCGGCGCAGGAGCTTTCGCCGAAGGAGCTCGAGGCGCTCGCCGACTACGGCCACTTCCAGACCGAGGAGACCGGCTACCAGGCGATTCAAGGGACGAAGCCGCAGAGTCTGGGCTACGGTCTGAACGACTCGCCCGCGGGCCTAGCGGCGTGGATCGTCGAGAAGTTCCGGAGCTGGAGTGACTGCGACGGAGATGTGGAACGGCGCTTCACACGGGATGAGCTTCTCACGAACATCATGATCTACTGGGTGACGGGCTCGATCACGTCGTCGACGCGACTCTACTGCGAGTCGCGGCGTGCAGGACGTTTCGGGCCACTCGCAGAGCGCGTCGAGGTGCCGACCGGATGCGCGATCTTCCCGAAGGAGATCTACCGGGCGCCGCGCCGTTGGGCGGAGCGGACGTACAACATCACGCGTTGGACCGAAATGCCGAGGGGCGGGCACTTCGCGGCGCTCGAGGAGCCCGAGCTCCTGGTTGAAGACATCCGCAGCTTCTTCCGCAGCGTTCGCTGAGGAGGTCGCCACGCCGACGCCACAAGACACGTTCCCACCCGTTCTCTACGTCGCGGCCTCGACGCGCGTCCTGGAAGCCCGGCGCCGTGCTCTTCTCTCGGACTCCAGCACGGGGATCGTGCTGGGTCATCACTTCGTGACGTTTCGGGGTCTCGCGGAGCGTTGCATCGCCGAGACCGACACCGAGGTGCGCGGCATCCTCGAGGGTCCCGCCCTCAGCCGCGTGGTTCGAAACTGTGCTCTCGGTCCGGGTCCCCTCGGCCGACTCGTCGAGGCGCAACCGCGGATCGCGGGCGCGCTCGCCTCGACCCTTCGAGATCTGCGAGATGCGTGCGTGGAGCCCACAGAGCTCCCCGATGGCTTCGAGAATCTGTCGCGGCTCTATCGGCGCACCGAAGAGGTTCACCGCCGCCTCGAGCAGGAACAGGGGCTCTACGACCGGATCGGGCTGTTCCGCCTGGCCCGACGAGGAGTCTCGGCCTGGGCAGGTCGCCTCGGCTTCAGGCGCGCCGAGGTCCACGGTGCGACCGAGCTCGTCGGCTCGGCAGGCGACCTACTGGAAGCGCTGGCGCAATGCGTACCGCTCCGCTTCTACCAGCCGGATGCGGAGCACCCTCATGCTGCCGCGGTTCGCAACCGGTGGTCGTGGTCTTTCGGCCCGGAGCCGACGCCCGTGGCACCCCGACCTGCCGTTCCCCTCGTCGGTGCCGTTCCCCTCGTCGCTGCCGTTCCCGATAGGGCACTCCGGCTGCTGGAGCCTCACGGGGGGCCGCTCGAAGAGCTCGAGCGGGTGGCCGCCGCCGTGCTCGGGCTTCTGGATGATCACACCGCACCCGCGGAAATCGCCGTGGTCGCGCGGACGCTCGAACCGTACGCAACGTGGATCCCAGCGATCTTCGAGCGCTACGGGATCCCCTTCCGCTCCTCACTCCGGGAGCCGGCACTGCTCACTCCCGACGCGCGCGCGCTGCTGCATCTCGCCCGGGCCCTCCTCGGCAATCTGGACCGTGAACCGATCGTGGAGCTCCTGGGCTCGCGCCGCTTTCGGTGGGAGGCAGCCTCAAAGGGGATCGAACGCCGCCGCCTCCCCGAGCTCGCGGAGCGCCTGGGGCGACGCGCGGGTGTGCTCGACGGCCTCGATGACTGGCTCTGGGCCATCGGCCGCGCCCGCGATCTCCTCCGCGACGAAGGGATCACGCTCTCCGAGCCCGAGCAGACCCACCTCCGCGACGTCCTCCAGGCGCTTGCAGCCGACTCCGAACGAGCGCGCCGGGCGCGCACGTTCTCCGAGGTCGTGCGGAGGATCCTGGACGCAGGAGATCGGTGGCTTCCCATCCCGAGTGGAGAGACCTCGGAAGGAGCACGCGCGCTCGAAGCCGCTCGTGACGGACTCTCCAGTCTCGCCTTGCTGGACTCAGTCGATCGCGTCTCGGGGGGGACGGCTCCCGCGGATCCGCGGGAGGCTCTCCGTGCTGTCGAGGAGGCTCTCCGCGGTGCGTACGTCCAGCCCCATACCGATCCGGACGGGGGCGTGTTGGTGCTCGACGCGGTCCAGGCGCGGGCCTTGCCGCTGCGTCACCTCTTCCTCATCGGTCTGAACGACTCACTCTGGCCCCAGCGTCTGGAGGAAGATCCCTTCCTTCCGGATCGCGTGCGACTGCAGCTACGCGACGAGCTGTGTCGGCCCGTTCCTTCACGGGGCGAATCCGAGCAGGAGGAACGCTTCCTTCTCGACCTGCTCGTGTCCCAGGCCACGGACACGGTGACGCTATCGTCCCACGAGTTCGACGCGACCGGACGTCCAGCAGCGCCCTCCTGTTACCTGCGCGGCCTCGCGTCCCGCGCCATTCCCGCGACGGTCGAGGGGGACCTCGTCCCGCTGCCGGAGGCGCTGGTACGGGCAGCGTTGCACGGCGGTGGGGAAGCCCTCGGAAAACTGACCGACGAGGCTCCCCCGGAACTCGCCGAATCCCTCGAGCGCGGCCTTCCCTACGTCAGCATCGTGGAAGACTTCGACGGGTCGGATCTTCGGTATGACGGCGCAGCCGAGCTCGACGCGAGTCCCCTCCGCTGGTCGCCGACCCACCTCGAGCGGATCGGTCTCTGTCCCCTGCGAGCCTTCTTCAGCCAGGTACTCGGAGTCCCGGAACTGGGAGCCCGCGTTCAAACCGAGCTCGAGGCGCGGGAGCTCGGCGAACTCATCCACAAGGCCCTACAGGAGACGTACACCGCTTTGGAAAGCGAAGGGCTCCTGCGCCCCGGGACGGCCACGGATCGCTCCAGCCAAAGAGCTCACGAGAAGCTCGCGGAGATCCTCGGATCCTATCTGCCGTTGACCGAAGCGATGGCCCGTCGGCACCCGACCCTCTGGGAGGGTCTCCGATCTCAGCTGCTGCGCGCGCTCGAGGCGTTCGTCGACTGGGATCTCGATCGGCTCCTCCCCGAAGGAGTCGAGGAGGTCGCGTGCGAGCATCGGTTCGAGCACGCCTACCGCGTCGATTCGGAGCCGATCCTCATCGTGGGGAAGATCGATCGGTTACTGCGAACCCCTGCGGGAATCCTCCGGATCGCGGATTACAAGAGCGGCTCGACTCCGGAGGGGTCGACTGCGAAGGTGGCAATCCAGCGGGGGCGCTCTCTTCAGCTTCCGCTCTACCTCGTCATCACCGGCGAGCAGCGCTCTGCAGCGGACGTCGAGGCCGAGATCCTGCACACGCCGGTTCGACCGGAGCGGTTTCGCTGGCGTCGAGCGGCCTGGAGCTACCCCCTCGGATGGAGCTCGGTGGAGGAGGTACGCGAGCAGATCCGTAGGGCCATCCTCACCCTGGTTACGCTCGTCCGCGAGGGGCGGTACCCCTTTCGTCGCGACAGCCACTGCAGGAGTTGCCCCTATACGCTCGCGTGTCGGCGTGAACATCCCCCGACGAGAACCCGAATCGAAAAGGCAGAGGCGTTTGCCGACTATCGAACACTGGCCGGGGGCGCACCATGAGCGAACCCCACGACGCGGGCGCCCGGAAGACCGCGGTCCGCACTTACGACCGAAACCTGGTCGTGCTCGCCAGTGCAGGTACCGGCAAGACGAGCCTTCTGATCGAGCGCCTCCTGAATCAGCTCATCGAGCAGCGCCTGACGCTCCGGGAGATCGCCGCGATCACGTTCACCGAAAAGGCCGCGGCGGAGATGCGCGGCCGGCTGGAGGCGGGGCTCGTAGCGCTGGCAACGCCCGGGGGGCCGGAGCGTCGGAACACCGAGGCCACGCGGGCCTGGGAGTACCTGCGCGATCGACTCGGAGAGCGGGAGACTGCGAGCCGCGCAGAGGAGACCCTTCGGGAGCTCCCGTTCGCCACGATCTCGACCATTCACGGGTTTTGCGCGCGGATTCTTCGGCGCTACGGACATGCACTCTCGATCCCACTCGACTTCCAGGTCGACGAAGGAATCGGATACGACGATCTCAAGCGCAGAGTGTGGCAGAGCTACGTCGAAGGACCGGACGGCCCCGAGGGGTCCCGCCGAGATCTGTGGCTCGCGGCGCTGCAGTACCTCGACCTCCACGAGGTGCAGGCGATCGCTTCTCACCTCGCGAACTTCACGCTCAGGGATCTTCCCGTCCGGGCGATCCTGCCGGACGCGCGGCGCGTCCTCTCCGGCTGGATCGAGACCCGCGTCGCAGATATCGATCAGGCGCTCCACGAAGGACCCTCGACCGAGAAGGGCGTGGGCAGCTACCTGGGGTCGGCTCGCGAGGCTCTTCGGGCCTTCCTCGAAGGAGGGCCGGCAGAGCTCCTCGACGCTGGGGAGCGGCTCCCTTACACCGCGACCCGCGGTGATCGGAGAAGCGTCGTCTCCGACGAAAACCCTCCAACGACGAAGAAGTTCCCCGCGGCGACGCAGCTCGCGAAAGAACTGTACCGCGACCTGAGGGAGCTCGCGCGCCTGAACGACGAGGCGCTGTCACAGGCGCTCGCGGTCGCCCTCCCCTTCGCGCGGGCGGTAAGGAGAGAGGCGATCCAGGAAGGGAGGCTTCCGTTTGAAGCGCTGCTGACCCTCACGCGCGACTTGCTCCGCGAATTCCCGGAGGTTCGACGCCAGATCGGATCACGCCTCCGGCTGATGCTGGTCGACGAGTTCCAGGACACCGATCCCCTCCAGTACGAGATCGTCTTCCTGCTCGCGGAACAGGGCGATGGTCCCCCGGCGAAGGACGCGTTCGAAACACGACTCGCGCCCGGAAAGCTCTTCATCGTGGGGGATCCCAAGCAGTCGATCTACGGCTTCCGCCACGCGGATATCGCAGCCTGTCACCGTGCGATCGATCACGTCGAGGGGTGCGGCGGCCTCGTGCTCGAGCTCACGACGACGTGGCGCGCCTGTGACGAAATCGTCCGACCCCTGGACGGCCTCTTCCGTCGGCTCTTCGAGCGCGACCCCCATGACGAATCCGGGCTCCACCCGAAGTACCTGGAGATGCAATCGGGTCGCGGATCGGGCGGCGAAGGGGTCGGGATCGAGGTCTGGACCGTGGATACGGAGGGGAACGGATCGCGGCGGGCGGAGGAGGCACGTCGAGACGAGGCGTGGGCGATTGCTCGCTGGATCGCGTGCGACTGGATGCGTGAAGGGGAGAAGTCGAACCGGAGATACGCCCACGTTGCGCTGCTCTTTCGCGGCCTGCGAAACGTTCACCTTTACGCTCATGCGCTGCGACGATGCGGAATCCCGTTCCAGCTCGACCGCAGTCGGAACCTCCTCGAACAGCCCGAAATCCAGCAGTACTGGGCGCTGCTGCGCGCGGTCAGCCGGCCCACCGACGCTCCCGCGGTGCTCGGCGTCCTCCGTTCCGCGCTGGGCGTCGCACCGGACGCTGAGCTCGCCCGCTATGCCGCAGAGGGGAACAAGCTCTGGTGTTACACCGAGGCCGAGCCGGACTCCTCGAAGTTCC
The DNA here is from genome assembly GCA_030665705.1 of Deltaproteobacteria bacterium. GTDB lineage: Bacteria > Myxococcota_A > UBA9160 > SZUA-336 > SZUA-336 > DAOUZG01. The sequence continues at coordinate 6,426 of DAOUZG010000041.1, forward strand.
CGAACATCGCCCGGACGTTCCGGTGGCTCCGAGGCTGGCGCAGCCAGGCGGAGCTCGTTCCAACGCACCGACTGATTACGGAACTGCTCGAGAGGAGTCCGCTCCTCGCACTCCAGGCGACGGTCCGCGAAGGGAGGGGGCGGGTGACCTCGCTCCGTAGCGTAGCGACTCGGCTCGCGGGGATCGCGCGGGGTGAGCCCGGCTGGCCGTTGGGACGGGTGCTCGAGGCCTTCGAGGGTCTCGTGCGCGAGGGTTCGACCGGTGGGGGAGAAGCCGTGGCCGGCGAAGAGTCCGATGCGGTCCAACTGCTCAGCTTCCACGCAGCGAAGGGGCTCGAGTTTCCGGTGGTCTTTGTCGTCGATCTGTCGAGCTCTCCCGAGGGACACTCCCCCGCTGGCGGCGAAGCCGCAGAGGTGGGAATGGACGGAGCCCCACCCGCGCTGTGGATTCGGACCCCCAGGCTGCGCTCGGCGCTCTCCTTGCTGGCAGCCGAGAACAAAGAGCAGCGCGAGCGGGCCGAGACGCGACGCCTACTCTACGTCGCTTGTACCCGTGCAAAGGAACGTCTCATCCTCGTAAACTCACCGCGCGGGAAGAGCGGACCCGATGCATGGGCGGCGTTCCTCGAGCCCTGGGGCTACCCACCCGAGGGGCTGACCGAAGAGGGCACGCTGCCCCGGGAAGCACGCGTCCGCCACCGGCTCGAGTCCCCGTCTCCCACGACGCTGGCAGCGGGTCCTCCGCGGGAGCGCTCCAACTGGAGCGACGAGATCCGTCGCGCGGAACAGGCGGCCGAGCGAGCGCAGGCGGCGGTTCGGCCCACGTTCCATCGGCCCTCAGGGCTGCGGGAGGACGAGGAAGCGCGAGAGGAGATGACCGGAGACGAAGAGACTGCCGTGCGCTACGTCGCCACCGGGGATGGGCTGGCTCGTGCCGTCGGGATCGCGGTGCATGACGCGCTCGAGCGCTGGGACTTCCGTGAACCGGACCGCGCACGGGCGCTCACAGCTGGAGCCGCGCAACGCGCGTCTCGAACGACAGGTCTGGACGCCGCGTCCGTGGTGGCGGCGACCCGAGAGGTGCTGGAAGCCTTCCTCCGAAGCGAGCTTCCCTCCTATCTGGCCTCGGTCGAGGTCTTGGGAAGGGAGGTTCCGTTCCTGCTCGACGAGAGGGGGCTACGGTGGAGCGGGACGATCGATCTGATCTACAGGCAGCCCGACGGCACACTCGTCGTTGCGGACTACAAGACCGACCGCGAGGTCCCAGACCCGGTCCCCGAGAACTACCGAGAGCAGCTTTCGGTGTATGCCCGCGCCCTCCGCCGAGCGTTCCCCGGTGAGGCCGAGCCTGGCTGCGAGCTTCTCTACGTCCGGGGGGGAAAACGAATTCGCCTGCTAGAATAGCGCGGCCATGTGGGAACGAGGACTCGGCCCGATCCGTTTGGTCGTAGAACACCGTGCGCTGGGAGGCGGCGGCGGCCCGGCCCTGCGGATCTACAGTTCCGAGCCTAAGGGGCGTGAACTCCTGCGCTTCGACTGCTTCGAGAAGGCACCCCATTTCCACATTGATCCATCCGGGCGCGACCTGATCACCAGCCTCGAGTCCCCGGACGACGCAATCACGGTCGCGCTCGAGGATCTCGCACGGGACTTGGAGGGTTACCTGAAACGGGCGGGTCTCGAACTCTCTCGACCGCTCGATTGCGCGGCGGTTGTGCTCGCTCTCAACGAGGCCGAAGCCGAGATGCGCAACCCACCCGTCGACCTGGACGCCCTCGATCTCGAGGCGCTTCGGCGCCGACGGGGCGAGAAGTGGACGGTCTATCCCCCCGACGTCCTTCCCGCGTGGGTGGCCGACATGGATTTCCCGGTCCCGGAGCCGATTCGGCGGATGCTGCTGCGCTCGGTGGAGCGCTCCGACCTCGGCTACCCACTGGATCCAGGGGAGACCGGACTACGCGAGGCGTTTGTAGACCGTATGCAGGCGCGCTTCGGATGGTCGGTCGATCCCGAGCGGGTCGACGTCCTGACCGACGTCGTGCAGGCGATCTACGTGGGTCTCGAGGTCTTCTCCGAACCGGACGAAGGCGTCGTGATCCAGACTCCCATCTATCCCCCCTTCCTCGGAGCGGTCTGGGAAACACGCCGGCGTCTCGTCGCGAATCCTCTCGCCGAGGGACGCGACCGGTATGAGCTGGACCTGGATGGCCTCCGGCGCGCTGCCAGCCCCTCGACTCGAATTCTTCTCCTGTGCAACCCTCACAATCCTTCGGGGAGGGTCTTTACGCGCCCGGAACTCGAGGCGCTTGCGGAGATCGCGCTCGCGCACGACTGGGTCGTCATCTCCGATGAGATCCACGAGGATCTCGTGTTTCCCGGACATCGGCACATCCCGTTCGCGACCCTGGCGCCCGAGGTGGAGGCGCGCACGGTGACGCTCACCTCAGCAACCAAGGCTTTCAGCATCGCCGGGCTCCGCTGTGCGGTCGCGGCCTTCGGAAGCGAGTCACTGCAGACCCGCTTCCGCTCGATCCCCAGGCACGTGCGCGGGGGGATCGGGAGCCTCGGGATCGAGGCCACCTTGGCAGCGTGGCGTCACGGACAGACGTGGCTCGACCGCGTGATGGCGCACCTGCAACGAAATCGGGATCACCTCGCGGCATTTATTCACGAGCAATGGCCCGCCGTGCGGCACTTCCCGCCGGAAGCCACCTACCTCAGCTGGCTCGACTTCCGAGCGCTCGACCTGGAAGGGGGACCGCACCAGTTCTTTCTCGACCGCGCGCGAGTGGGCCTCTCAAACGGGACACGGTTCGGGTCCGAGGGAGAGGGCTTCGTGCGGGTCAACTTCGCGACCTCGCGCCCCATCCTCGACGAGATCCTCTCGCGCATGCACGGGGCGCTCGAGCGCGCCGGACGAATCGGGTGAGTCGGATACGATGCGAGGCGATCCCGTGCCCGACCCTTGTGGTTCAGGGCGGGGCAAGCGATCTTCTCTCCCCGGGAACCGTGCAGGAGATGAACCGACGCATGGCGGACTGTCCGCCCGTCGAGGTACCTGGGGTCAGGCATGCCCCGCGGCTGCGTGGCCCGAGCCCGGGAGGTCGTCATGCGCTTCGTCGCGTTCAGTCTGCTTCTCTCACTCGGCGCAAGCTGGGGTGTCCAGGCTGATCCCCTTCCGGGTGCGCCACCCCCATCGCGAGAGCTCGCGGCGAGGATCGAGGCTACGCTCGCGGCTCAGGACTCAACGGTTCGTCCGCGCACTCGCCACCTGGAGCTCGACGGACGCCCCCGCTTCACGAACCGGTTGATCCTCGAACAGAGTCCCTACCTCCAGCAGCACGCGCATAACCC
>DAOUZG010000320.1 GCA_030665705.1 Deltaproteobacteria bacterium
CCCGATCCCAGACCGGCGGCTGGTTCGGTTTCCAAGTGACGAACCGGAGGGTCACCGGCCCCGACTCCGGCTGACCACCGCAGCCCACGGACAGGAGGAGCGCGACCAGTGCTACGAGGAGGCGGAACACGGAGATCTGGACTCCTCTCGTCGACCCCCGACCGGGCCAGATGCTAGCCTGGAAGTCATCGAAGACCCATGCTCTACTCCAGGCCCAACGCGGCGGGCGGGACGGCCAGGAGGAGCAGCGTGAGGCGTAAGGACGCGAGGCCGGAGTGCCCGCGACTAGGAGGGTGCACGTCGTGACGGCGCGCGACGCGGCCCTCGAGGCGCTGGAGCAGCGCTTCGAGGAGGTGCTTCAGGAGCTCATCGCCCTGGCGCGGATCCCCAGCGTCTCGGCGCCGAGCTTCGATGCGGGCGAGGTGGTGCGCTCAGCAGAGGCGGTCGCCCGACTTCTGGACGCCGCGGGGCTTCAGCGGGTGGAGGTACTGCCGATCGGGGACGCACACCCGTACGTGGTCGGAGAGTGGACCGGCGCGGGAGCGGACGCCCCCACGGTGCTCCTCTACGCTCATCACGACGTCCAGCCGCCGGGCCGCCCGGATCGGTGGGAGAGCCCGCCCTTCGAGCCGACGCTCCGAGTCGACGGGCGCCTGTATGGCCGGGGAATCGTCGACGACAAGGCGGGCGTGCTTGTCCAGGTTGCCGCAATTCGCGCCTGGCTCGACGCCACCGGGGCCCTCCCCGTCAACGTTCGCGTCCTCGTCGAGGGGGAAGAGGAGATCGGGTCCCCCCACCTGGCCGAGTTCCTGCGGGCGCATCGCGAGCGCCTCGAGGCGGACGTCCTCGTCCTCTCGGACACCGCGAACCTCGACACGGGGATCCCGGCACTGACGACCAGCCTGCGCGGACTGGTCTCTGTCGACGTCACCGTGCGCGCACTCGAGCACCCCGTCCACAGCGGGATGTGGGGGGGCGCGGTTCCCGATGCTGCTGCGGGCCTGGTCCGCCTGCTCAACCGCCTGATGGATGAGCGGGGCGCTCCGGCGGTGCCCGGCCTCCTGGATGACGTGCCCGATGGGGGTCCGAACGAGCGCGGGCTCCTCGCTCGACTCCCGTTTGATGAGGAGAAGTTCCGGCGAAACGCCGGGCTCGTTCCCGGGGCCATGCTCATCGGCGAGCCCGACCGATCGGTCCCCGAGCGGATCTCGCTTCGGCCCGCGATCGCGGCGACCGCGCTCGAGGGGATCCGTCTTGCGGAGTCGGCAAACCAGCTCCTCTCCGAAGCTCACGCTCGCGTCGGGATTCGGACCGCGCCGACCCAGGATCCGGAGCGGGTGCGCGATCTCCTGCTCGAGTTTCTCCGGAAGGATCCGCCGTGGGGGCTGGAGGTGGAGACGCGTGTCCATGCCATGGCTCCCGGCTGGTGGACCGATTCGGAGGGCCCTGCTTTCGAAGCGGCGCGCCGGGCACTACGGGCCGGCTTCGGGTGTAACGCGGTGGAGATCGGCTGCGGAGGGACGATTCCGTTCGTCCAGCCCCTGACCGAGGTTCTACGCGGCGCGCCGGCGCTGCTCTTGGGTCTCGAGGACCCGATCTGCAACGCACATGGGGAGAACGAGAGCCTGCACCTGGGCGACTTTCGGAGTGCTGCGCGTGCGGCGGTTCACCTCCTGGAGGAGCTTCGGGGCGTCCCGCTACGAAGCGCGAGAGGATAGGCAGGGCGAGCGGAACCGGAGAGAGTTTGGAGCCGGTCGTCGAGACGAAATACGGGAAACTCCGCGGCCTCGAGGAAGGCGGGATCTTCGTGTTCCGCGGGATTCCGTCTGCCCTCCCCCCGACAGGCCCGCTCCGCTTTGCTGCCCCCGTGCCGCCGGTGCCGTGGGGCGGTGTCCGAGACGCCACCGAGCCCGCGCCCGCCGCACCCCAGCTCCCCGGACCCCTGATGTCGGCGCTCGGGCTGGGAACCAAGCACGAGGATGAGGACTGTCTCTCCCTGAACGTCTGGACGCCGGGCCTCGGAGGTGCACGCCGTCCC
>DAOUZG010000076.1 GCA_030665705.1 Deltaproteobacteria bacterium
GGACGTCCGATCGGTTGTCGCAGAATGCCATCTGTTGACTCAGCCGAGCATAGCGCGACATCCCAGGCAGGCCAGGGACGTACACGAAGAGTGACCAGGATCACGTGCGGCACTCGCGGGCGGGGCGGTCGCAGCAGCCAACCCGGGGAGAAGTCCGGTCTAGAAGACGCGCCGGCTATCGACCAGGAGAGTGACCGGCCCGTCGTTGGTGAGCTCCACCTCCATATACGCACGGAAGCGGCCGGTGATGACCGAAACCCCGAGCTGTCGGACCTGCTCGACGAGGAGCTCGATCAGCGGCTCAGCCTCCTCGGGGGGAGCGGCGTCGGCGTAGCTCGGCCGGCGACCCTTGCGGCAGTCGCCGAGGAGCGTGAACTGCGAGACCAACCCGAGCGTCCCCCCGATGTCGAGAAGGGAACGATTCATGCGACCCTCCTCATCGCGAAAGACCCGGAGGTGCACCAACTTCTCGGCCATCTGGCGGACATCCTCCGCCGTATCGCCGCGCGCGACCCCGATCAGGGCGACAAGCCCCTGCCCCATTCGACCGGCAAGCTCCCCCTCGGCCCGAACTTCGGCCTGACTCACCCGCTGTGCAACCGCTCTCATGGGGAGCGCTGGTCCGCAAAGCGTCCCTGATACACGGCCTCTCCTTCGGTTCTCTCGAGTATCACCTGACAAATTCGAATACCCGGCTTCAGCCTGAGGGACACCCTCGAGAGGTTTCGCATCTCCAGGACCTGATGGTTACTGACGCCCGGGTGCACGAAGCCGGAGGTGACGTGGACCGTGAGCCCCAGGCGCGCGATCGAGCTTCGGCCGTCGATCCAGGCGCAGAGGTCGGGGGGGAGAAAGACCCGCTCTCGGGTAATCCCGTGGACGGTCTCCCCCGGCTCGAGAACAAAGCCGTCTCCGAGTTGCACGACCTCCGTGACCTCTCGGAAGTCCATGGCCGAATCGACATCGATCGGCTCCGAACCCTCCCCGGCCAGGATGCGCACCTCCTCGCCCAGGTGCAGATCGACCGAGGCCGGCCCGACCTGCTCGGGGAAGAAGGGCTCGATGCGGAGTCGGCCTCGCTCGATCTCCGCCAGGATCTGATCACGCGCCAGCACACACATCCCTGTTCCTCCCCTGCCCCGCTTGTATTGGCTCCGGGCCCGAGCCTAAGGTCTCGCCATGCACCCGTACTTCGATTCGCCCACTCCACACCTCTTTGGCCATCGGGGCGCCAGCGCAAAGGCCCCCGAGAATACGCTCGTCGCGTTTGAACGGGCTTGGGCCTGTGGTGTCCCCTATCTGGAGACGGACTGCCACGCCACCCGCGACGGCGAGATCGTCATTCTTCACGATCCTGCGGTCGACCGCACCACCGACGGGAGCGGCCCCGCACGCGAGCTCCGTTTTTCGGAGGTGCAACGGCTGGACGCCGGCTTCCGGTTCACGCCGGACAGCGGGCGGACCTTTCCCTATCGCGGGCAAGGGATCCGCATTCCCCGGCTCGTCGAGGTTCTGGAGCACTTTCCCGAGGCGAGGATCAACCTCGAGGTCAAGGCTGAGGACCCGGAGGCGGCCGACGAGGTCCTCCGGATCGTGCGGCAGACCGGGGCCGCGCCGCGCATGCTCCTGGCCGCGGAGAAGGACGGCGTCCTGGAGCACATTCGCAAGCTGGCTCCCGGCACCGCCATCGGTTCCTCGCTCGGGGACATCGTGGCGTTCTTCCAGGCATTCCGTGAAGGAGAGATCGAAGGCCACACCCCCCGCGGTCAGGCACTCCAGATCCCTCCGCGGTTCATGGGGGAAGACCTGGTGACACCTGAGAGCGTCAAGGCGGCGCACCGTCTGGGTCTGCGGATCCACGTCTGGACGGTGAACGAGCCCGAGGAGATGGTTCGCCTGCTCCGCTGCGGCGTGGACGGCCTCATGTCGGACGATCCGGAAACCCTGGTTCGTGTCGCACGCGAGCACGCAGGCGCGCGCTAGCTCCCCGCGCCGCCTCGGCCACTCCCGCCTCCGAGCTCTGCAGGTGCTGCTCCACGAGCGGTAGAAGCTGTGGCTCTCCGGAGTTCCCCGCGGCGACGAGTGCGTTGCGCCGGATGCCGGCCAGCTTGGCGCGTCGGATCGCCGATCCGCGCAGGCGGCGACGCACCGCCTCGGCATCTATCGACAGGAGCTCTGCCAGGGAGGGAGCCTTCCACTCCCGCCGTGGGGCGAAGCGCGGCTCGGCGCTCCGCGGTCGACCCGGCTTCTGGTTCCACGGGCAGACCTCCTGGCAGAGGTCGCAGCCGAACACGTGGCTGCCGATGCCCGCCTCGAGCAACTCGGGGATCGACCCACGGAGCTCGATCGTGAGGTAGGAGATACACCGGCGCGCGTCGAGCACGTACGGCTCGGGAAAGGCGTCGGTCGGGCACGCATCGAGGCAGGCACGGCAGGTCCCGCAGTGGTCCGCGGCCGGCGCATCGGGCGCGAGCTCGAGATCGGTCAGGACGACTCCCAGAAAAAGGTACGACCCGAGTGCGGGATCGATCAGGCACGTGTTCTTGCCGATCCAACCTACGCCGGCCCGTGCGCCCAGCAGCTTCTCGGGCACGGGGCCGGTGTCGACGTAACGCCGGTATTGCGCGTCCGGAAAGCGCCGCTGGAGAGCCTCGACGAGGGTATCGAGGCGTTCGCCCACAATGCGGTGGTAGTCCTCGCCCCAGGCGTAGCGCGACACCCATCCCCGGTCCGACGGCCGAGCAGCCCGGGAGTCTGGCTCCCCGGTGTCATAGACCAGCGCACAGACAATCACGCTTTGCGCACCGGGAAGCACGCGGTCGGGATCGACACGCTCCTCGAGCCGACGTGCGAGGTAGTCCATCTCACCCGCGTAGCCCCGCTCGAGCCACTCGCGGAGGCGCGCCGACTCCGGAAAGGGCTCGACACGGGCGATCCCGACGCGCTCGAACCCGACCGAGCGCGCGACCTCGTGGACGTGCTCTTTGTTCGATGCGGTCGGGTCGTGTCGGATCCGGGCCATCGCTACAGTCCCTTCCGTGCTGCAAACGTACCGGGCCCTGCTCCTCTCCGCCCTCGTGGCCCTCGGGAGTGGCTGTGCCCATGAGGTGGTCCTCCTCGAGCCTTCGACACCCGTATCGCAAGCAACCGAGGCGCCTGAGCCGCCCGCCTACCCCCTCGGTTTGACGGTCTCCGTCCTGCCGGGGGCGTTCGACCGTTGCCGACTCCAGCCCCGGGGGGTTCTGGAACGCTTCGCGGCCGCGCTCCGCGAGGCGCGGCTGTTTCAGGGGATCCTCTTTCCGGTTCCGGCGGACGTTCAAACCACCTGGGAGATCGAGATCGTGGCGGCCGACTCCGCTTACGAGCCAGACTCGAATCTCTGGAAGGCCATTATCGCCACGGCGATTCTCCCGGCGGCGTTCTTCGTGAAGCTGCAGAACGACTACACGTTGGAGCTCGAGGCGCTTTTGCTCGAGAACCGGGTTGTGGTCGGCTCCTACAGGGGTGAGGCGCGGATCCGGCACCGCTACGGACAGTACGCGAACCGTTCGACCATCGACGCCGAGGGCGTGGAGATCGCGGTCCGAGCGGCCACGGAGGGAGTTCTGGCCCGCATGAGGGCGGACCTGGAGCGCATCCGGAAGATCGTTCTCTCGCGCTAAGCAGGGGAGGAGCGGTAATTCGACACGGGCCGAGGCTGACGATCGCGACACTGTTCGGAGGGCTCGGCCTTCTCGTGGGGGTCGTCCTCGGGGTCGTGTTCGGTCCCGACTGGAGGTCCGCTCCCAACGACACTCGCGTACGGGCAAGCAGCCGCCCCGCCCCGACGGCCGAAAGAGCGCCCTCCCCCTTGCAGCGCGTGCTCGAGGCTGCCCCAGCCGGGGACCCCACCGACCGCGAAGAGCTCTGGGCCGCTCTCCAGGACGAGACCGAGGCGCGCGAGCGAATGGAGGAGGAGATCGCGGCTTTGGGGGAGGAGCTCGCTGAACTTCGAGACGGTCGTTCTACGCCGGATGCGGGCCAGGGCACGAAGGCCGCGGATCGTGAGCTCGAATCGGGAAGGCCCTGGTTCGACACCGACGGACTGATTGCGGCGGGGGTCGACCCGGTAGAGGTGGGCGAGCTCCGCGAGCGGTTCGAGAAGATCGAGCTGGCGCGTCTCTACCTGCGGGACCTCGCCCTTCGGGAGGGATGGATGGGGACGCAGCGCTACCGGGATGAATCGCGGGCCCTCGACGCGCGCTTCGAGGCGATCCGAGAGGAACTCGGGCCCGAGGCCTATGACCGGCTGCTCTTCGCGATCGGGAGGCGCAACCGTGCACGCGTTCGAGATCTCCTCGAGGAGGCGCCCGCGCGTGAGGCGGGGATGCAGCCGGGTGACGTGATTCTCTCCTACGACGGGCGTCGGGTCTTCTCGATCTCGGAGCTTCGCCGCCTGACCACGGAGGGACAGGCCAGAGCGCGGGTCGAGGTGGTCGTCGATCGGAAGGGGAAGACGGTGAAGCTCTACATCCCGCGCGGGCCCCTAGGGGCACGCCTCGTTCCGACGCGACGAGCCCCGCTGGAGTAATCGCCCGAACTCGAACCGCTCCCCACGCCTGGCTAGTCTCCTGTCCCGGGAGTTCCGACGCGTTTCCCGCGGCCGAGGCGCCGGGCTCGCAAGGCGCGCGAGCGAGGCATATCCGTCGTTATTCCGAGCGAGCGCAACGCAGAGATCGGCCCGCCAGGGCGACCTGGCGACGGGAGTGGTTTCTTGAGATGGGTTCTAGGGAAGCTCGTGGGGAACGAGTGTCCCTCGGCCGATCACCTCCCGAAACCAATCCCCCGAACGCTTCACCTGCCGCTTGCCGGTTTCGGGATCGAAGGTGATGAGCCCGAAACGCGCGTCCGAGAAGCCCTGGTGCCACTCGTAGTTGTCCACGGCGGTCCAGTGGAAGTACCCGCGGACGTCGACGCCGCGTTGCCGTGCACGGTTCAAAGCGGCGAGGTGTGCGGCGACGTATCGGATGCGGAACTCCTCGTCGACGGTCGGGCAGCCGTTCTCGGTCACGAGCAGCGGGACGCTCGGGAGCGCCTGTCCCACCCGCACGAGGCCCTCCTCCAAACCTCCGGGATGAACCGGGCGACCCATCGCATCGATCGGCGGCTCTTCGAGGTCCGAGTGGTAACCGACGCTGCCGTGCCTGAACTGCGTGCTGCAGTAGTAGTTGAAGCCGTATAGATCGAGTGCCCCCTTGAGGTGCGGGATCTCCTCCGGCTCCCGACCAGGCAGCTCCACGCATCCGGTCGCCAGTGCGCGCAGCGGAACCCCGTGGTACCAGGCGTCGAACTGCTCGGCGGCTCGCACGAGATCCGGGTCCCCCGAATCGGCGGGGTGCGGATCGACGTAGACCTCGATCGTCGCAACGGTGAGGTCCGGGTCGATCGACTTCAGGATCCGGTAGCCGTCGGCATGAAGGCGAAGCACGTGACGGGTCATCTCGAAGGCGGCGTCGCCGTCCCGGAGAAACGGCGGGTTCTCGCCGGTCAGGTACGAGCTCACGACGTAGATCATCGACTCGTTCTGGATGTGGAAGTGGCGTGCGCGTCCGTGCAGTGCCCTCCCCACCCGCTCGACGTACCGTCTGAAGTCGTCGTGGTTGTCCGGGTTCAGGAACCCCCCACGCTCGGCAAACCACTTCGGATGCGTAAAGTGAAAGAGGTTGACCCAGGGCGTCAGGCCTGCCTCGGTGGCCGCGTCACAGATCCTGCGGTAGCGGTCGAGCGCGGCTTCATCGATTCGTCCCCGCGCCGGCTCGACCCGGCTCCACTCCGTGGAGAGCCGGTAGTGGCCGAAGCCCAGGCTCGCAGCCAGACCGAAATCCTCCTCGGCCCGCTCCCAGAATCCGTTGCCGAGGTTGGGGGGAACGCGTCCCGCACGTGCTGCCTCGGTCCAGTCGTTGGGAACCTCCCCCCCCCTCGGCCTGGAAGGCCGACGAAGCCACGCCCCAGAGAAAGTCGGGGCCGAAGCGGATCGACTCCGTGGGAAGGAGAGGCTTCCAGACGGAACGACCGGCGGAACGCATCGTCCTCATCCTACAGCCAGGCCGCACCCCGGTGCGCGAGAAGCTTCCGTCGCTCAGGCCTTCGCCACGACCTCGATGCGTCCCGGCTCGCCTTCGACCACCGTCCCGATCACCGCTCTGGCCGGCGTGCTCCGTTTCTCGAGCTCAGCGAGGATCGTCGCCTCCCCCTCCGGCGGCACCGCAATGAGAAGCCCCCCGGACGTCTGGGCATCGGCCAGCAGGAGGCGGTCCGTTTCATCCAGAGCTCCGTCCCAGGAGACGTGCGGGTTCACGTAGCTGAGGTTTCGATGGGTTCCTCCCGGGACCACTCCCTGCTCTGCGAGCCCCCGCACGAAGTCGAAAACCGGGACCGCCGGCGCCTCGATCCGAGCCGCGACCTCGGATCCGAGCAGGAGGTGGAGCAGGTGGCCGAGTAGCCCGAAGCCGGTCACGTCCGTCGCAGCGCGTGCCCCGGCCGCGAGCGCCGCGTCCTTCGCCCCCCTGTTGAGTGTCGTGAGCGCCGCCACGAGGCTGGCGATCTCCTCCTCGGAGAGCTTCTCCTTCTTGATGGCCTGTGCCGCGATGCCGGAACCGATGGGCTTCGTGAGGATCAGTCGGTCGCCCGGCCGCGCACCCGTCTGTGAGAGGACGTGGTCGGGCTCCACCACACCGATTACGCAGAGTCCGTACTTGAGCTCCGGATCGATCACGGTGTGACCGCCCACGATGGCACAACGGGCCTCGGCCGCCTTGTCCCGGGCGCCCTGAAAGATGCGGGTCAGGATCTCGGAGGAGACGCGCTCCTCGGGAAAGCCACAGACGACCAGCGCGACCTGGGGCTCCGCGCCCATGGCGTAGACGTCCGAGATCGAGTTGGCCGCCGCGATCGCACCGAAGGTCTCGGGATCGTCGACGATCGGGGTGATGAAGTCGACCGTGAACACCAGCGCAGGCCCGGATTCAGGACGCAGGAGGGCCGCATCCTCCATGGGTCCGACACTCGCGTCGACCCACGGATGACTCCAGGGTGCAACCCTCTTCAGGACCTGGACCAGGTCCTCCGCACCGAGCTTACGGGCTCAACCGCCGGCCGGCACGAGCGACGTCAATCGAACCTCGCCCATCGTCTCTCCTCTCTCGCGTACCGCTCGGGGCACGCCGACACCTGTCTCGAGGCGCCGGAAGTGAAACGTCCACGGAACCTTCGGAACGGCCTGGCCGTTCACCTCGGCGTAAGGATAGATGAAGTAGTTGAGCCGCTCACCCTCCTGCGCGGGATCCAGGATGAGATCGCGCCCGACCGTGAACTCGATACGATCGCTCGGGAGCGTTCCGAAGTAATCGTCCGTGCGTCCGGACCTCTTGGCCTCGCTGGCATCGAACGGAATCCAGCCGCGCGCGGGATCGTACGCCTCGGCCCAGCAGTGGTAGCCGGCGACCTGCCCGGTTTCGCGGTCCGCCGGAATCGGGAAGCCGATCAGGAACCGCGCCGGAATCCCCTGGCTACGGGCCATCCCGATGAAGAGCGAGTGGAAGTCGGTGCAGTTGCCGTATTTCGATGTGCACGCCCAGATGGCATCGCCGTGACCCCAGCCCTCCCCTTTCTTGCTGTACCGCATCGTGCGAACCACGTAGTCGTAGAAGGCACGGATCCTCTCGGCGGCGGTCTCGTGACCACGAGCCTCCTCGACCGCGATCTCGCGGATCACGCCGTCCAACGGAATGCGCCGCGCGCTCGAGAGGTATCGCGTCGGATCAAGGGGCGTGTTCGGAGGAATCGATCCGGGTCGGATCCCATCGGAGGGTCGGCGCTCCACGACGACCCGCATCACCACCGTGCCGGCGCCCGGCGAGCTACGCCGCTCGAGGTAGACGATCCGATTGCCGTACCGGTCGACCGTCTCGCGGTGCGGCCAGGGAGCTTCGACTTCGACCGAGCGCACCTCTTGGTGCGGAG